>JANXXV010000181.1 GCA_025350445.1 Bryobacteraceae bacterium
ATTTTCAACTCGCCCAACTGGAAAACAAAACAAATAATGGTTCTGGACGCGCATACGCTGAAAGCTACCGTGATTGCCGAAGAGACCGATGACCGCTGGGTGGATTACGGATTCGCCGGATGGTCGCCGGATTCCAAAACAGTGCTGTTCAGCAATGAGAAAGACGGCTGGTCGCATCTTTACACAGTGCCTGCCGCCGGAGGCGACACGAAACAGTTGACCAGCGGCGCCTGGGAGATCCATCGCGAACAATTCTCCGAAGATCCGCAGTGGATCGGCGGCTCTATCTACTTCGCATCCACCGAGGGCGATACGGCACAGCGCCACACCTACAAAATCCGGCCAGACGGATCGGGGAAGGAAAAGCTCTCCCGCAAGGAAGGCCTCAACATCGGGCAGATTTCCGAAGACGGACAATATACGGCCTGGCGCCTGGCCGACGCAGGGAACCCGTTCGATCTCTGGGTGAACGACAAGCGAGTCACGCAGTCGCCGCAGCCGGAGTTTTACAAACACCGATGGCCCGACGTCAAATACGTCCACTATCCCTCCCGAGGCGACGCGAAACCGGTTGCCGCCCGGCTGATACTGCCCCCCGGCTACCGCATGGAAGACCGTTCTCAAAAGCAGCATCCGGCCGTGCTTTACATTCACGGTGCGGGATACGCCACCAGCGTCTTGAAGCAATGGGGAAGCTACCAGGATTACCGCTTCGCCTACAACACTTTCCTCGCCGGTAAGGGTTTCGTAGTGCTCGAAATGGACTATCGCGGCAGCACCGGCTATGGCCGCGATTGGCGCAGCGGCGTCTATCTCCACATGGGCGGGCCCGACCTCGACGATGTGCTGGGCGGCGTCGACTATCTCAAGTCGCTCGGCAACATCGATATCAACAAGCTCGGCATTTGGGGCGTCAGCTACGGCGGCTTCATGACGGATATGGCCATGTTTCTGTCGCCCGGCACATTCAAAGCAGGCGCGGCATGGGCGGCTGTGAACGACTGGGAAAACTACAACGCCGGCTACACCTCACAGCGGCTCAACACCCCGCAATCGAATCCGGAGGCTTACCAACGGAGTTCCCCCATCCACTTTTCCGGCAATCTGACCGGTCATCTGCTGATTATCCACGGCATGGTAGACGACAATGTATTGTTTCAGGATGCAGTGCAGTTGAGTGAGAAGCTGATTCACGAAGGGAAGGATTTCTCGCAGATTTTCTACCCTCAGGAAAGCCACGGATTCGTTCGCGATGAGACCTGGATCGATGCGCTGCGCCGAACCACTGAGTGGTTCGAGCGGTACCTGCGATGATCGTTACAATTCCCCGGTTCTATCCCATCCTCGATACCGGGGCAGCGGCGCGGGCAGGCCTGGATCTCACAGCGGCCGCGCACGCGTTGCTCGACGCCGGAGCCCGTATTCTCCAACTGCGTCACAAAGAGCACTTCGACCGTAAGATGTTCGAGACGGCGCGGGAAGTGGCCGCGGCGTGCCGCAAAGCCAGAGCCCTGTTCGTGATCAACGACCGCGCGGACATGGCGATTTTGCTCGAAGCCGCTCTACACATCGGCCAGGATGATCTTCCTCCCAGGGAGTCGCGCGCGCTAATCGGTCCAGACCGCGTGCTCGGACTCTCTACCCATAGCGAAGCGCAAGTATTGGCTTCGAACAATGAGCCGGCGGATTACATCGCCATCGGTCCCCTATTTGCGACCAGCTCGAAACAAGATCCGGACACCGTGGTCGGCGTTGAAACGCTGGCAAGACTGCGGTCGCTGACGGGCCGTCCGGTGGTTGCCATCGGCGGAATCAACCGGGAGAACGCCGGCTCGGTATTGCAAGCCGGTGCGGATTCAATCGCCATTATCGGCGACCTGTTCCCGCCAGGCACGACACTAAAGTCCCTAACGAAACGGGCGGAAGAATGGTTAACGATAACCTCACGGGACGGCGGTCCCCCAGGACCGCGCCGGACGCCCTCGTCCGGCCATGACGGGACAATTAACGAATGACTAAAGATACAGCTCTAGTGAAAGGGCTCGGCCTGATGGACGCAACAATGCTAGTCATCGGATCGATGATCGGTTCCGGCATTTTCATTGTGGCCGCCGATATTTCGCGCCAGGTCCGTTCGCCCGGCCTTATGATCATGACCTGGGTAGTAACAGCGTTGCTAACCATGATCGCCGCGCTCAGCTACGGAGAGTTGTCCGCCGCCATGCCTCATGCCGGCGGGCAGTACGTCTACCTCCGCGAAGCGTTCGGCCCGCTCTACGGATTCCTCTTCGGCTGGACAATGTTCCTGGTAATACAGACCGGAACCATCGCGGCAGTGGCAGTGGCATTCGCCAAGTTCGCCGGGGTCTTCTTCCCCGGCATCGCCGCGGACAACTATCTGCTGCCGTTCCTCAGCACCCAGCAAGCCGTGGCCATCGCCATCATCCTGCTGCTTAGCTGGGTAAACACCCGCGGAGTGAAGACGGGCGCAGCGGTACAGAACACCTTCACATTTGCCAAGACCGCGGCCTTGCTAGGCCTGATCGGTTTTGGATTCCTCGCTGGGCACGATTCGCAGGCTGTTACCCGGAACTTCGACCACTTCTGGCAGAATGCGGACTGGACCTTCTCTACCGTGCAAGTAGTCGGCGTGGCCATGGTGGGCGCTCTGTTCTCCTCCGACGCCTGGAACAACGTGACATTCACCGCCGGAGAGGTGCGTAACCCGAAACGAAACCTGCCCCTCTCACTGGTGTTAGGAGTAGGCATCGTGTCCGTCCTCTATCTGGCGTGCAACTTCGTCTATCTCAACGCACTGCCGCTGGAGGCGATCCAAACAGCGCCGCAGGATCGCGTAGCCACCGCCGTAGCCCAGAAGATGTTCGGGTCAACCGGCGCGCAGTTGATTGCCGCCGCCATTATGCTGTCCACCTTTGGCTGCGTCAACGGCCTGATCCTAGCCGGGTCCCGCGTCTATTACGCCATGGCCCTCGACGGCCTTTTCTTCAAATCCATCGCCACCCTCGACCCGAAAACTTCCGTTCCCGTCACGTCGCTGGTGTGGCAATGCGCCTGGGCTTGCCTGCTCACTTTGACCGGCCGCTACAACGACCTGCTGGATTATGTTATCTTCGCAGTTCTGCTGTTTTACATTCTCACCATCAGCGGAATCTTCGTGCTGCGCCGCACGCGACCGGAGATGGAGCGGCCCTATCGCGCGTTCGGGTACCCTGTGCTACCCCTGTTATACATCGTGGTTGCTGGACTGATTGAGATCCTGCTGTTACTATACAAACCTAACTATACTTGGCCGGGTCTGATCATCGTCCTGCTGGGGATCCCGGTTTATTTCTTTTGGCGTAAGAACGAGGTGAATGCATGAATTTATTCGCGGTAAAACCTTTGAGCCGCATCCTGGCCGAGTCCGAGGGCGAACACTCCCTGAAGCGGACACTGGGACCGGTGCAGTTGGTGGCGCTCGGAATTGGCGCCATCATCGGCGCCGGACTGTTCTCCCTGACGGGCATCGCAGCGGCGAATCATGCCGGTCCCGCCGTAGTTCTATCCTTTGTACTGGCCGCGTTCGGCTGTGCATTCGCCGGCATTTGTTACAGCGAATTCTCCACTATGATTCCCATCGCCGGCAGTGCGTACACCTACTCGTACGCCACCATGGGTGAACTGATGGCTTGGATTATCGGTTGGGATCTTGTGCTGGAATACGCGGTCGGCGCGGCAACTGTGGCCGTCAGTTGGTCCGGCTATGTAGTGTCGCTTTGCAAAGATTACGGAGTGATTTTGCCCGCCAGGCTAATGGCATCGCCGTTCCAGGCGATTACGCTCGACGACGGAACCCAGGGATATGGGTTAATCAATCTGCCGGCAATCTTCGTCGTGGTGATGGTTTCGCTGCTGCTGATGCGTGGCATCCAGGAATCGGCAAGGGCCAATTCGGTCATCGTCATTCTCAAAGTCTCGGTAGTGATCTTGTTTATCTTCGTCGGATGGGCCTATATCCATCCTGCGAATTACGTCCCGTTCGTTCCGGAGAATACCGGTACGTTCGGCCACTTCGGATGGAGCGGCGTGGTTCGCGCGGCCGGCGTCGTCTTCTTCGCCTTCATCGGCTTCGACGCGGTATCCACCGCCGCGCAGGAAACCAAGACTCCACAGCGCGACATGCCCATCGGCATCATCGGCTCGCTGGTGGTTTGCACAATATTGTACGTGCTCTTCTCGCACGTACTTACCGGGATGCTCAATTACAAGGATTTGAATAATGCCGCACCGGTGGCCGCCGCCATTGACCTCACGCCATACATCTGGCTGAAGTCGGTCATCAAGGTCGCGATTATCGCCGGATATACGTCGGTGATCCTCGTGATGCTGCTTGGCCAATCGCGCGTGTTCTACTCGATGTCCCGTGATGGACTGCTACCGAAGCTCTTCTCCGACATTCATCCCAAATTCCGCACGCCGTGGCGCAGCAATATGCTCTTCATGGTGTTCGTCGGATGCGCCGCCGCCTTCACACCGATTCAAATCGTTGGTGAGATGACCAGCATAGGAACGCTGTTCGCTTTCGTCCTGGTTTGTATCGGAATCATCGTCATGCGCAAGACGCACCCCGAGCTTCCCCGGCCCTTCCGCACTCCTCTGGTTCCATTTCTTCCCATCGCCGGAGTGATCGTGAACCTGCTATTGATGGCCGGACTCGGCTGGGAAAACTGGACGCGGTTATTTGTGTGGATGGCCATCGGCATGGCGGTGTATTTTGGCTACAGCCGCCATCACAGCCGGCTCAATCTGCCTGAGGCCGTGGCAAAGAAGTAGCGGCTGAGTAGTAAGTGCTGGAGTGTTCGGATGGAAGATTCACGCGGAGAAGTAACCCGGCTCCTGGAAGAGATCGGCTACTGCAAATTCGAAGCCAGAGCGGAATCCATGGAGAGGCTGTTACCGCTGGTCTACGACGAACTGCGGCGTCTGGCAGCCGTGTATTTCCGCCGCGAACGTTCCGGTCACACTCTCCAACCCACCGCGCTGGTCCATGAAGCATAGATGAAGCTGCAGACTCTCCATATCACCGGCCCCCACCTCTCGTCCGATGGGGCATGGCTCGCTTTTCAAATCGTCGATAATCGTCCACGGAGCAAAACCCGCCGGCAGATATTCATATCACCGTACGCCGGCAACCGGACCCCGCAAACCATGTGGACAGCGGTTACGGACGGAACCGCCCCGGATCGGGAAGCGCGATGGTCGTCAGACCGTAATCTGATCTACTTCATGTCGGATCGCGATGGGTTCCATTGCATCTGGGCGCGCAAACTCGATCCGAAAACGAAACAGCCCGTGGCTCCGGCCTACCCCGCGCTGCACTTGCTCAACACCGGACTGTCGCTGCGCAACGTAGGGGCGGATACAGGAAACGTCAGTATCTGCGCATTGCCTGATAAGCTCATCTTCGCCATGGGTGAGCTCACGGGCAATATATGGATGACGGAGCTGAATCAGCAGTAACGGCAGCAAGCAAGCGTTCGTATGATATAAATTCAGGGCTGATAGGGAGTTCGCCCAAGATGACAGACAACAACAAGGCCGCCCAAAATTCTGACGCCCCATCCAGCCGTAGAGCATTTCTCGGCGCGGTCGCAGCCGGTGCCGCCGCAAGCGCGACCATGGCCGCGGCGCAGCCGGACCCTATCCCGATCATCGACACCCATTTCCATCTCTACGACCAAACCCGACCACAGGGCGCACCTTTTCCGTTTACCCCGAATGCCCCTCCGTTCCTTCCGCGCGATTTTCGCGAGACAGCGACGCCTCTCGGTATTGTCGGCGGCATCAAGGTCGAGGCCAGTCCCTGGGTCGAAGATAATCTTTGGGTCCTGATGATTATCGAAAGCGAGCCGATGATCGTCGGGATGGTGGGCAATCTGGACCCGGTGAAACCGGAATTTCGCGAGTATCTCGATAGATATCGTAAGAACAAGCTGTTTCTCGGAATCCGCTACGGCAACATCTGGGAAGGTCACAATATAGTCACGGCGGTCGACAAACCTGAATTCATCGCTAACATGAAAGCGTTTTCCCAGACGGGCCTCACGTTGGAGGTAGCCAATCCGCGGTTGGATCTGATCGATGCCACGGTGCGCCTTATCGACAAAGTGCCTGAACTGCGAGTCGTCCTGGGCCATTTGCAAGCGCTTCCACTCCCTACGGCTCCGGACGTTTTGAAGAGTTATTCGAACAACCTCAAGGAACTCAGAAACCGAAACGTCTATGTCAAGGTTTCGGGGCTACCGGGTCCTCGGCCCGATCCGAAGGCGCCTTTGAACCCCGCTGTCTACAAACCCGGCCTCGACTTCATCTGGGACATCTTCGGAGAAGACCGGATCGTCTATGCCGGTCGAAATAAGGCGGCTCTGGAGGCCCTGCAGTCTTACTGCATGGTGAAAGGACGTCCGGCGGCGGAGAAGTTCTTTTGGAAGAACTCCTTACCCGCCTTCAAGTGGATTAAACGCGACCCCAAACAGCCGCAGTTGGCTTGACTCCTGCTTGGCCGTGCTCCGATTGGCGACGCAACTAGAATGAGGCCGTAATGTTCAAATTCATACACGCCGCTGATATTCACCTGGACAGTCCGCTTCTGGGGCTGGAACGGTACGAAGGGGCTCCGGTGGAGGAAATTCGCGGGGCCACCCGTAGGGCATTTGAAAACCTCGTACGGATCGCAATCGGCGAGGCGGTTGATTTCGTGCTCATCGCGGGCGATCTCTATGACGGAGATTGGAAGGATGCCGGCACCGGTCTCTACTTCGTCAAGCAGATGGCGCGGCTGCGCGAGGCTAAGATTCCCGTCTACCTTATTGCCGGTAACCATGACGCTCAGAACAAGATGACCCGCGAACTGCGCTTTCCCGAAAACGTGAAGGTATTCTCCTCCCGCAAACCCGGCACTGAGCCGATCACTCGGCTCAACGTCTTCATCCACGGTCAGAGCTATGCAACCGCGGAGGTGCGCGAAAACCTTGCCGTGGATTATCCGAAGCCGGTTTCCGGAGCCTTCAATATCGGGCTTCTGCACACTTGCGGCGCCGGTGCGCAAGGGCATGAATCGTACGCGCCGTGCACGCTCGCGCAACTTACCGGGAAGGGCTATCAATATTGGGCACTGGGCCACGTTCACACCGCGCAAGCGCTGTGCGAAGACCCTCCGGTTGTGTTTCCGGGAAACGTGCAAGGCCGGCACATCCGCGAGACCGGACCGCGCGGCTGTCTGTTGGTGAGCGTGGATGAGCGCCACCGCATCACGCGTGAATTCATGCCGCTGGATGTGCTGCGCTGGAACCTTTGTGAGATAAATGCGACGGGCGCAGCGGATAGCGAAGAGGTCATCGACCGCTTCGCGGCAAGGCTGCCTGCGTTGATGTCGGAAAACGCCGGCTTCACGCTCGCGATCCGCGTCCGCATCAGCGGAACAACCAGCGCTCATCGAAAGCTGGCCGCCAACCATCAGGCAGTTCGTGAAAAGCTACAGTCGGTCGGTGTGGATATCGGTAACGGCTCCGTTTGGATTGAGAGGCTGCTCATCAACACGCAGCCGGAAGGAAGCCAGGCCATACCGGAAGGCCCGATAGCAGAGCTGAAAATCTATCTGGATGAACTTCGCACCAGCACCCAAGACGTCGACGCGTTACTGGAAGAGCTCGCCAACCTGAGCGAGTTTCTGCCCGTCGAGCTACGGGAGGGTTGTGAATCCGTCGACCGGCTCGAATTGCTCAACGATGTCGAAGCGCTCTTGCTGCATCGCCTGCTGAGCGCGGACGTCGCCAAGTGAAGATTCTGAACCTCGATCTGATCGCCTTCGGCCCTTTCACTGGAAAGTCGCTCAACTTTCAGGACACAGCCGCGAACCTGCACGTCATCTACGGCGCGAACGAGGCAGGGAAGAGTAGCACTTTGCGCGCCCTGTCAAATGTGCTCTACGGAATTCCGCAGGATACGAATGATAAGTTCCTGCATCCATACGACGATCTAAGAATCGGTCTGACTCTGGACTCGGAAAACGGCCCCATCAAAGTGATTCGTAGGAAGGGCCGCGCAAACAGCCTGCGGCGCAACGAAGCATCGGAACCGGTCTTTCCACCCGCGGAGTGGTCCGCATTGCTCCCTGTTGAGGATCGCGGTCTTTTCGATCAGATGTTCGGGGTAGATCACGCTGAGATCGCCAAAGGCGGCAAGCTACTACTCTCCAGCGGCAGCGACATGGGTGGGCTGCTCTTTGCCGCGGCTGGAGGTGTGGACCGCCTGCGAGCGGTGCAGGCGGAACTCCAGAAGTCCGCCGATGAACTCTTCACGAAACGGTCCTCGAAAGCATACATCAACAAAGCGGTCGCTGATTTGAAGGTGGCAGTCGCGGCCATCAAGCAATCGTTGTTGCTTGTCAGCGGATACAAGCAATTGCGGGATTCGGTGGAAGAGGCCGACAATCAATCGCAAAAACTCGAGAAGGCAATCCGCGAAGCGAGTCTCGAAGAGCAGCGCCTGCGGCGTCTACACCAAGCCTTTCCGCTGGTGGCCAAGCGCCGGCAGCGCATTGAGCAATTGAAACAGCACGATGGTGGCCGCATGCTGCCGGGGGATTTTTCGGATCGATATCGAAAGGCCCACGACGAGTTTCTGCGGTCTAATTCCGAGACGGCATCTCAGACCAGGGACATCGAAGGCCTGCAGGCGAAGATCGACGCGACACCGGTTGCGCTGGCGATATTGGAACGCGAGAGCGAGATCGATTCGCTGTATCAGCAGTCAGGCGCGGTAAAGGAGGGCGCGGACCACCGTGTTCGACATGAGCTTCGTCTAGAAATATCCCGCGCGGAAGCTGTCACCGTTCTGAAGTACATCGGTGTGCAGACGACGCTGGAAAGCGCCTCGGAACTCCGGATTACGGACCCCGCCCAGAAGCGCATCTTTACGCTGAGCACGAGTAAGAAAGCAGCGGACCAGGCCGTAGCTTCCGGTATTCGGGACTTGGAGAAAGCGCGCGGGGAACACCGTAAGGCAACCGAAGAGACGGCTGGGCTCGCCATGGCCTTGGACACAGTCGCTCTGGAGGAAGTGCTCGCAATGGTGCCGCCAGGCCGCAATCTGGAAGCGGAACACGCCTCCGAATCGAACGAGGCAGCGTTAGCAAGGATGGAACTGGAGCGCGGCGTCTCAGCCCTGCCGGGTTGGAATGGAACGGTGGAACAGTTGGCGGCGGCGCCGGTGCCGCTGCTCGAAACCATCGCGGAATTTCAAAACACGTTCTTGGAATACGCAGCGAAGGAGAAAGCACTCCTTGCGGAGCAGACACGCCTCAAGTCCGACCAAGATCAACTCGAACGCGATTTGCGGAGGATCGAACAGGAACAGGAAGTCCCCACTGAGCAGGACCTGGCTCTCAGTCGAACCAGCCGCGATTCGGAGTGGCAAACCATCCGGACAGCATGGTTCGATGCGCTTCCCGTCAACGGCCCGGCGCTCGCCTCGTCGTTCGAGACTTCCGTTCAGACCAGCGATCGGATTGCCGATCGATTGCGGCGTGAAGCCACGCGTGTCAGCGAAAAGGCGGGGCTGCTGGTGAGTCTGGAGCGCCTGAAAGAACAACGGGCAAATCTGGAGATGCACGTGGAAGCGGCGCAGCGCGCAAACGCGGAGCTTCAGCGGAAATGGGAATCCTGCTGGAGCGCATCCGCCGTGTCGCCGCGGACACCACTGGAAATGCAGAGCTGGTTGCGTCAACGCGATTTGATCCTGGGGAAGAACCGCGAATTGCAGCAGCGACACGCGAAGGTTGCCGGTCTGCACGAATCCATCCTCGGCATTCGGCTAGCCTTGATTCCAAAACTGGAAATGACAACGGGCATCCCTATCGATGCCGCCGCGCCGCTGTCGGCACTGGCCGCACAGGCGAAGCGGGCGGTCACGCGGCAGACCGAACTCCGGCAGCGAAAAGCCACCTTGCAGTCCGATGTCAACCGATCCGCCGGGGCGATCGCCGACCATGAAGATCGACTGAAAACCGCAATCGGCGAACTTTCCAATTGGAAGCGCCAGTGGAGTGAAGCGACGGAGAAACTGCCCATTCGACGGGATGCTTCGCCGGAAGAGGTCAATGTCGTGCTGGAGCGGATCACCTCACTGATGGCGACAATCGATGAGATGGGAGGGCTCGAGGACCGCATAGGCAAGCTAACAAAGAATGAGGCGGCCTTCTGCCTGAAGGTAACCAGTCTGGTGGAATCGGCGGGGTTTGAGATACCGGTTGAGAATCCCTATGCGGCAATTGGCAAGTTGCACACAGAACTTCAGAAGAACCGAACCCACAGGGATCTCCTCAAGACGTTCGTGAAGCAATCGGAGGAAAAGCAGAAACTTGTCGAACGCTCGCGCGAAAAGGCCGTGGCCTGCACTGCTCTGCTTCTAGAGCTTTGCAAGGAGGCTGGTGCCGCGGACGTGGATAGTTTGCCCGACTGCATCGAAAAGGATGCGCAGAGGCGCCGGATCACAAGCGAACTCTCGGATCTCGAAGACCACCTGGCCAGTTTCGCCGGTGGAGAGACCATCGCACAGTTAGTTGCCGATCTTGCGGCGCTCAACGTCGACGAACTACCGAATCAGATTGCCCAGCTTCAGCAGCAAGTAGAAGCAGCCCGGAAGCAGAAGGCGGCCTGCGACCAGTCGCTTGGCGCATCACGTCTCGAACTGAAGCAGAAGGAAGATGCCGGGTCCGTCGGTCAGGCGGCTGAAGACGCGGAGCACCTGCGCAGCAGAATCGTGAATCTCACCGGCGAGTACGTTCGTCTCCGGCTTGCCTCTCGCATTCTCGCGAATGCAGTGGAGCGCTACCGCGAGAAGAACCAGGGTCCGTTGTTGAAAACCGCCGCAAAGCTTTTTCGCCAACTGACCGGCGATTCCTTTGAAGACCTGCGGGTCGATTGGAACGACCAGGGCGAAGCCGGTTTAGTGGGCATTCGCAGCATTACACACAAGCAAATCGGAGTCGAGGGAATGAGCGAAGCCACGCGCGATCAGCTTTTCCTCGCGCTGCGCCTGGCCTATGTGGTGAACTACTGTGATTCGCATGGGCCAGTTCCATTCATCGCGGACGACGTCCTGATGACCTTTGATGACGCGCGCGCCACCGCTGCACTTAAAGCGTTGGAGACACTCTCGCAACACACGCAGGTACTCCTGTTCACGCACCACAAGCACCATCTCGAACTGGCTAACGCAGGGCTCACGCCAGCCGCTTATTGTGTCCACCATCTGTTTTGATTACAACCGCGCTTTCAAGAGCTTCTAGAGGCGTTGCAACCGCGTCTCGGCATCCCCAAAGTGATCCAGCTTGACTCCCATCCAATCCATAATCGAAATGTACAAACTGCACAGCTTCCGGTTCTCATCCCCGTCCTTCCAGTAATCGAGCGTGCCGCCCAACCCTCCAGCCGGCACCAGCGGCAGTCTTGGATTGTCAAACTTCCCGCCAATCCACATGTTTGAGAGGAACATCACGCACGAATGAACCAGCACCCTGCCATACCCATCCGGCGTGCTGTCTCTTCGAACTTTGTTGGCCTGCCAGCCTCCGGAGGTTAGAGCAATGTCTCTGCATATTCAGACACTTGTGACCGCATAAGGCATATCGGTCGGAAAGTGCGAAGCGGGAAAAGCACTTGGTCTTTATGTGTATCTCCGACGAGGATAGCAGCGCCACCGAGCGCCCCGTCAAGGAATGATCGTGCCACGCCCTCCCACTCTGGCATTCTGGTATTATGGCATTATGGCAATGAAGAAAATGACCTTCAGCGTTCCCGAGCCGTTGGCGATGCAGCTTCTGCGCAGAGTTGCCTCACGCGACCGTTCGCGTTTCGTAAGCGAGGCCCTGGCCGCACGACTGGAAGCGCGCGACGTTGAGTTGATCCGTGCCTGCGAGATTGCGAATCAGGACTTGGATGTGGCCGAAATCGAGAAAGAGCTTGACGGAATCCGCGATGGGATAGCAGAACCATGGAAGTGATTCCGGAGCGCGGTGATATCTGGTGGGTAGCCCTGGATCCGACGTTCGGTGCGGAGATTCGCAAGACACGCCCCTGCGTTGTAATTTCGGTGAGGGTGCTAAACGAAAGGCGAAGGACGGTGATTGTTGTCCCGCTGTCGAGTTCGCCCAAGGCCAGCCCGCCGATACTGATCCCAATCTCCTGTGATGGGCACCCCGCAGTGGCGGTGAGTGACCAAGTCCGGGCGGTGGCAAAGGAACGCCTGCGAAGCCGGCTGGGTGTAGTCACAACGGAAGAGATGGCGGCACTGGAGGATGGCCTTAGGCAAATCATGCAACTCGGGTGACGCAGAGCCGGGCCATACGCGTTTGGCTCCCCATCGTGGAAGCGTTTCGAACATTGTTGGTCTGCCCGCCGCCCGAAGTTAGCGCGGCCCTCCAGTTCATTCAAGCTCTTGCGGCTGCCTGAGGCGCGACGCCGATTCGCAGAGCGGACGGGCGCTATGCGAGGAGCGTGGTTGCTGCGTGAACAGCAGCCAGCGCCTGGTCCATAGTGGCTACGGAAGCGCCGTGTTTCCGAGCCAACAGCACAAGGTAAGCGTCAGTGACCTGCTTATACCCGGCGATTCCCGTGGTGGGCTTGTCGAGATAAGAAAAATCGCCCGACCGGAATTCGTGCCGCGGGAGGCAGGAAATGGATTCGAGCAAAAGCTTTGCGGATTCCGCCGTCGCCTCCAGACCGGCGCGTAAGTGGAAACGGAAAAGCGCGCCTTGCGTGATGGGGCATGTTGCAAACCGGTGCCCCTTGCGGAACCACGCTGCCGCGCGCGCGTTCAAACTGTG
>JANXXV010000182.1 GCA_025350445.1 Bryobacteraceae bacterium
ACGGAGCCCTAGCCGGCAAGAACGGCTTCAAGCTAACCCTCCGCGGCTACGATCCTGACCAGGATTACGACATGCTAACCCGCCAATCCGTTGGCCGCCGCGTAAGCATGACGGAACCAGCAGCCAGCCTGATCCTGCAAAAACCCACCGCCACCATCGGCCACGGAGGAGGCAAACGTTTCGCCGTAAACTCCCTCGAATACCGCGTAATCGCCGAGTGGATAGCCGCCGGCACACCTCCCCCAAGCCCCAAGGATAAAGAAGTAGCGTCCCTGGAAATCTATCCCAAAAGAGCAATCCTAAAACCAGGCCAAGACCAACAATTAGTAGTCCGCGCCAAATACACAGACGGCACCATTGACGACGTAACCCGCTGGGTAAAATACACCTCAAACAACGAAGGCGTAGCCACGGTAGATGAAAGCGGCCTGGTCAAAATGACCGGCAACGGCGAAGCCGCCGTGACACTTTGGTACTCCAGCCGCGTTCTCTACGCCACTCTTACCTCGCCCTACAACAACCAGGTCAACCCGGACGTTTACACCAAATACCCCCGCAATAACTACATCGATGAATTCGTAATTGCCAAACTCAAGAGCCTGAACATCGCGCCCTCCCCCATAGCCAGCGACTCCGTCTTCATCCGCCGGGCCTACCTGGACGCAGCCGGCATTCTCCCTACGGCCGAAGAAGTAGAACAGTACATCAACGACAAGTCGCCGGACAAGCGCAAGAAGATGATCGACGCTCTTCTCGAACGCGACGAATACATAGACTACTGGGCATATAAATGGTCCGACCTGCTATTGGTCTCGAGCAAGAAGCTCCGCCCCAACGCCATGTTCGCCTTCTACAACTGGATTCGCGACAGCGTCAAGGAAAACAAGCACTGGGACCAGTTCGCCCGCGAGATTTTCACCAGCACCGGCAGCACCCGTCAGAACGGCGCGCTCAACTACTTCATCCTGCACAAAGACATCATAGACCTGACGGAAAACACCACGCAAGCCTTCCTGGGCCAGCGCTTAACCTGTGCCCGCTGCCACAATCACCCGCTGGAAAATTGGACGCAAAAGCAATAGTGCCAGATGGCCAACATGTTCGCCCGCGTAGGCATCAAGAATGGGCCCGACCCCGGCGACTCGGTAGTCTTCGCCAAGACCTCAGGCGACATCAATCACCCGCGCCTGCTCCGTCCACTAGCGCCGACGCCGTTAGACGGCATATCGCTCTCCATCGAAAGCCAAGCCGACCGCCGCGTGCCTTTCGCCAACTGGCTAACCAGTCCGAAGAACGATTACTTCTCGCGATCCATCGTGAACCGCGTCTTCGGAAACTTCATGGGCCGCGGATTAGTAGACCCGATCGACGACGTGCGCGCCACAAACCCAGCCTCGAATGAAGACCTCTTCGCCGCCTTAGCCAAGGATTTCGTAGACCACAATTTCGACATCAAGTACCTGATCCGTACAGTGATGAATTCCACCACCTACCAGTTGGCATCCGAGGCGAACTCCACCAATCAGGACGACAAGAAGTTCTACTCGAAATACATCATCAAACGCCTGCCGGCCGAAGTGCTGCTGGATTCCATGTCGCAGGTAACCGGCGTTCCCACCGCCTTCGGGGGCTATCCCGCAGGCACCCGCGCGCTGCAATTGCCCGACACGCAAGTAGTCTCGCAATTCTTGAACGTCTTCGGGCGCCCGGCAAGAAACATCTGCGATTCGTCCGAACGTTCATTTGACCCAACCATCAGCCAGGCGCTCCACGTAATCAACGGCGACACGTTGAACAAGAAGCTAAGCAATCCCGACGGCTACATAGCGTTGCTACTGAAGCTCGGCCTGTCAGACGCACGCATCATAGAACACATGACGCTAAGCGCCTTCGGCCGCTACCCCAGCGAAGCCGAGAAAACGGAACTCGGCGGGATGCTGCAAAAAGCCCGCGGCAACACGCAGAAAGAAGCCCGCGAACAAGCCTTGCAGGACATGGTCTGGGCCATGTTAACCAGCAAAGAGTTCATGTTTAACCACTAAATGAGTCAATCGATAACAGCCCTGTTTCTGCTAGCGGCCGCCGCGCAGGCGCAATCATCGTTCACCAAAGACGTAGCGCCGGTGTTCGCCAAGAACTGTTCCGGCTGCCACGCCACCAGCGTAAAAATGGGCAGCCTCGACCTGGAAACGTGGGAAGGAATCCAAACAGGCGGCAATCACGGGACCATCGTAGTCCCCGGCAAAAGTAGCGAATCGCGCCTGTACACCATGCTCACCGGCGATTCGAAACCGCTGATGCCGATGGGCGGACCCAAACTGGCGGCAGGCGAGATAGAAGCCGTTAAACTCTGGATCGACGCCGGCGCAAAGCCCCCAGCCCCCGGTGAAGAGCCCGCAAAATCGGCTGAAGCAACTCCCAACATCAAACCCAAAGCACAACTCAAGCCGCAAATATTCGCGCTAGACTACAGCCCGGACGGCAAATTAATCGCCCTAGCCGGATACAAAGAAGTCCACCTAATCGACGCGACCAGTATTCCGTCCCATTTACTGACTGACAATCCACAGCAGAGCTCAATGCAAAGTGTGGCCCGAGGTGGGGCGGACGCCCTCGTCCGCGCGCGACCCCCAGGTCGCGCTCCCCTACTCCAAGACACACTCCCCGGCCACGCCGAAACCGTCCGCTCCGTAGCCTTCTCCAAAGACGGCAAACTTCTGGCAGCAGCCGGCGGCCTCCCGGCCAGAAAAGGCGAAGTCAAAATCTGGGACGTAGACCAGCGCAAGCTCCTAATCACCATCACGGGCCACACAGACTGCATCTACGCCGTAGCCTTCTCCCCGGACGGCAAATCCATAGCCACCTCCAGCTACGACAAACTAATCAAACTCTGGAACATAGAAACCGGTAAAGAAATCCGCACGCTGAAAGATCACATCGACGCCGTCTACGCCCTAGAGTTCACGCCCGACGGCAAGCAACTAATCTCCGGAGCCGCTGACCGAACAGTAAAAATCTGGAACCCAGCCACCGGCCAGCGCCTCTACACCTTCGGCGAACCAACCGACGGAATCAACACCATTGCCATCGACCCAACAGGTAAGCTGGTCGCCGCCGCGGGCATTGACAAAAGTATCCGCATCTGGTCCCTCGGCGAGAAATCCGGCAAACTCCTAAACACGTTGATCGCCCATGAAGACGCCATCTTAAAACTAGCCTGGTCCCCGGACGGCAAGACCATAGTCTCCTCCTCCGCCGACAAGACTATCAAAGTTTTCCGCGCCTCCGACCTGGCCGAAATCAAAACAATCGCCGGGCAATCCGACTGGACCTACGCACTGGAATTCGCCCCGGACAGCAGAACCTTCGCCGCCGGCCGCTTCGACGGAACCTTCACCATTTACGACACAGTGGCCCCACCACCAGCAACGGAGAAAGCCGAATGAAACCGATCCTCCTAGCACTCGCAATTACGGTAACCGCAGCAGCAGCCGACACCGATTCCCCCTCCGGCAACCGCACCACGCCGCCCACCATAAACGCCGTCTCGCCCCGAGGCATCGCCCGCGGCACCACAGTGGAGATGACGGTGGAGGGCCTCAACCTGGGCAACGCCGGCGCCATCTATTTCGACCGCGCCGGAGTCAAAGGCAAGATTATCCGGGTCAAAGAACTGCCTGATCTCGCCGACATTCGCTTAGGCTCAAACGGCGGTATCTCCAGCGTCGACCTAGGCCCGTTACCCCCGCGAAATCAGGTGACGGTAGAAGTAGACGTCAGCCCCGAAGCCGTCATCGGCCCGGTAAACTTCCGCCTGCAGAATCCGCTAGGCACCAGTCCGGAAGGCCGTTTCGTAGTCGAGCCCTACTATGGCGAGAGCCCGGACCGCGAACCAAATAACACGCCCGAAGAAGCCTTCGAAACCTATCTCCCCACAATCCTGGTGGGTGAGATCGGAAAGCCCGGCGACGTAGACTTTTACAAGATCACAGCCAAAGCCGGCGAGCAACTGGTCTTTGAAAACAGCGGCATGACCATCGGCTCCACACTGCAGCCGGTGATCACGATTCTTCGCGAAGACCAGACCGCGGTCCGCACATTTGGAGAAGATGGCGGCAACGATACGATCAACTTCACGCACAAGTTCGAAAAAGCCGGAACATACTATATCCGCGTAGCCGACTACCAGCAAAGCGGCCGCGCCAGCCACACCTACCGCATCAAAGTAGGCAGCTTCCCCTTGGTAACCTCCGCCTTCCCGCTAGGATTGCAAGCCGGTAAATCGGCCGACCTAACGCTCAAGGGCTACCAGTTGAGCAAAACCACCATCCAAGTAAAGGGCGAACCCAAGCCCGGCGAAGAAGACATCATGATGATTCGCCCCGCGTTCGCCGGCGGCGCATCGTTCAACGAAGTGAAGCTGGCCATCGGCCGCGACCCGGAAGTAATGTCCATCGGCACCAATACATCGCTGGCCTCTGCCCAGCCCGTTACGTTCCCGGTCACAATCAACGGCCGCATCAAGACGGAAAACTACTACCGCTTCCACGCCCATAAGAACGAGAAGCTGATGTTCGAAGTAATCGCCAAGCGCCTGGATTCTGAACTCGATTCCATCCTCGAAGTAGTCGACGCCAAAGGCAATCCCATTGAGATGGCCACCGTCCGCTCCATCATGGAGACCTCCACCGTCCTCCGCGATCACGATTCCGCGTCGAAAGGCATCCGCCTCGCATCGTACACCGGTTTTGCCGCCGGCGACTATTTCATGTTCGGTAACGAAATCTGCCGCGTGGAGTCCATGCCCCTGCAGCCCGATGCCGACATCAGCGCCGAATCGTTCGGCGGCCAGCGCATCGCCTACTTCGGCACCAGCTCTGAAACCCAAGCCATTGACCACCCGGTATACAAGGTCCAAATCCACCCCGCGGGCAAACAGTTCACGCCCAACGGACTGCCCATCGTCCGCCTCTACTATCGCAACGATGACGGAGGCCCCGGCTTCGGAAGAGATTCGCTGCTAGCCTTCACCGCGCCCGCCGAAGCCGACTACTACGTAAAGATCCGCGACGTTCGCGGCCTGGGTGGTGACGCCTATGCATACCGCCTGAATATCCGCGCTCCCAGGCCCGACTTCCGCTTAGCGGTGAACCCGAAAAATCCAAACGTACCAGCCGGCGGCACCATTCCAATCACCGTGACCGCATTCCGCAAGGACGGCTTTGACGGCAAGATCGACGTAGCCCTGGAAGGGCTGCCAGCGGGGCTAAAAGCAACCACGGGCATCATCATGCCCAACCAGATCGCGACAACAGTTTTACTAACCGCCGAAGAATCCGCCAAGCTGGAAACCGCTGCCCCGCTAACGGTCGTGGGCAAAGCCCGCGTAGGCACGGAAACGTTAACCCACTACGCGAACCCGGAAGACAATCTGAAGCTGATCGCGCTGATGCCGAAGCCCGACATCATCATGACCGCGCAGACCAAGGAAGTCACGCTGGAGGCCGGCGGCAGCGCCGAAGTTTTGGTCAGCATCCTGCGCCAGAATGGCTTCGGCGGCCGCGTTCCGGTAGAGGTCCGCAACCTGCCGCCGCGCGTCCGCGTACCGGACGTCGGCCTCAATGGCGTGCTCATCACTGAGGAACAAACCCAGCGCAGCTTTACGATTGAAGCTCTGCCCAGCGCCGAGCCAATCGAGCAGATGATCTACCTCTCGGGCAAGATCGAAACCCGCTCGGGGCTGGACAGTTCGTATGCCGCCGTGCAGCCCATCCTGCTAAGAGTAAAAGCGAAAGGCACAACGGTCAGCCGCGCCTCAGACCGGGTTCATTGAGACCGTCGAACGGAAGACCGTTGGACGCGAATCAGTCTCGGCCAGCCGAAGCGCTTAAGAATGGATGCTGAAATCGGATGATCAAAAAAATCGTTGCCATCCGAAACGTTGGTCGATTAGAAAAATATAATACGTCAGGCGATCTCACCTTCCGCAAGCTGACCCTCATCTTTGCTGAAAATGGGCGCGGCAAGACGACGCTCACCGACGTTCTCCGCTCTCTGAGCACCGGCAATGGCGAGCATATTCTCGGGCGAAAGACGCTGGGAAGCGCATTCCCACCATCGGCTCATATCCTGCTTGACGACGACAGGGCTGTCACATTCAAAGATGGCGCGTGGGACGGGCCAGGCCCCCGCCTCGCCATCTACGACGCTACCTTCATCCACGAGAACGTTTATGCGGGCGATCACATCGCCCATGAGCATAAGAAAAATCTCTTTCGGGTCATCGTCGGGGAAGTAGGCGTCCGCCTCGCCCAAAAGGTTGATGAATCCGACGGCAGAATTCGTGACGCGAACAAGGACATCACCGCCAAGGCCGCCGTAGTTAGGGTCAGCCTTCCCCCCGGGCTGAAGCTGGAAACTTTTCTCGTCCTAAAAGTCGATCTCAATGTTGCGGCTAAAATTGCGGAGAAGCAAACCGAAGTCGCAGCTTTGGAAAAAGAAAAGGAAATTAAGAACAGCGCCACTATAGCCGGCATCGCTCTTTCCCAATTGCCCGCCAACTTCGAGACGTTACTGGCGAAGGTCTTGGATGATGTCTCCAAGGATGCTGAAGCTGCCGTAAAGAATCACCTTATGACCCACGCGACGCAGGGTGGGGAGGAATGGCTTGCGCAGGGAATTCCATTTGCCAAGGGCACAAGTTGTCCTTTCTGCGGTCAATCAACTGAGGGTGTTAACCTCATCGCTGAATATCGCGAATATTTCAGTCAGAGCTATGCAGCCTTCAAGAAAGAACTTGCCGCGTTGCACCAATCCATTGAGAAGGCTCTCGGCGACACCGGTCTTCTCGCCCTGCAAAAAACTTTTTCCGGCAATGCTGCTCTCGTTATCTTCTGGTGCCAGTTCGTTGACGTCAATCTCCCGGAAGTCATGTTTACCGAACTGCAAATAGTCGTCGGAAATCTCCGCGGGAACGCTCTTGCACGGCTCAAAATCAAACTGGCATCCCCTCTGGAGGCTGTACCCCCGGACGAAGCATTCGGCAAGGCTTTGGCCGATTTTAAAGCACTGGCGACCCGAGTGCAAGACTACGCGAACGCCGTTACCACTGCCAATGTCTTGATAACTGCCAAGAAGAAGGAAACCGAGGGCGGAAACATTGCTAAGGCTAAGACCGAACTTGGTGAGATCCAGGCGGTCCAAAAACGCTACGAGGCTAACGTGGATGCGGCTTGTTCTATCTACTCCGATGCCTTGGACGCAAAGACTGCTTTAGACGCCGAAAAGGTCGCCGCTAAAACGAAGCTCGACCAGTATAGTAATACCGTCGTTGGGCAATACGAGAAGCGGATCAACGAGTTGCTTCAAGTGTTCGGTACCGGTTTCCGTATTGGTGAAACCAAAACGAGCTATGTCGGAGGCAATGTCAGTTCCACCTTCCATATTGTGATCAACAAGGTCGCAGTTTCTTTGGGTGATGCGGGAACGCCCGCCGCACAAGCGTGTTTTAAGAACACTTTGAGCGCGGGAGATCGCAGCACACTGGCTTTGGCTTTCTTCATTGCCCAGCTTGAATCCCATCCTAAACTTGCGGATACCGTAGTGGTTTTTGATGACCCGTTTACGAGTCAGGACAGGTCGCGCCGCTTGCAGACCAAGCAAGAAGTCTGCCGCCTCGCCGATACTGCCCGACAGGTCATTGTCATGTCCCACGAGCCGAGGTTTCTGAAAATGATCCAGGATTCAGTTGCCTCTGGAACGACTCGCACTCTGCAGTTAATCAGACTGGGCGAGAAGAACTCTACCATCGGCGAGTGCGACATCGACGATATCGTCCGCGGCGACTATTTCCGCGACTACACCATCTTGCACAAATATCTCTACAGCAATGAGGGCAAACCAGGGCTTGTCGTTCGATCCATTCGTCCTTTGTTGGAAGCCTACATACGTGTCAAGCTTCCGCGCGATTTCAAACCGAACGAATGGCTCGGCGAAATGATCAGCAAAATTCGAAATTCCGCAGCGGGTTCGCAGCTTGATGACGCCAAGGAAATACTTGGCGAGCTAGAGGCCATCAACGAATACTCCAAACGGCATCACCACGATAAGGGAGACGACGTAGAAGCCAATCTTATCGATGACGGAGAACTTCAATCCGTCATCCGGCGGACTCTCGATGTAATTGGTGGATTTTAGTAACGTTTTCTTAATGCGGTTGAGCTACCGCCCGCAACGGCTCCCAGGCGCTTCCTTCTGCCAATGAGCTCTTGAAGCGTGACCTAGTTCCTGCTCTAGTTGCCCTAGCCATAAGAGTGCCCAAGTGGCGGCAATCAAAAATACCGGCTGATCCACGGACCCAGACGTTGGCCAGAAACGCTGTTCAAGCCTTATGGTCGCGGAATCTGGAGATCGTCGCAGATTTTGCAGGCCAGAAAATCGTTCACTTCACGGTGCCGCGGAACCGCAGAAGATCTCTGCGCCTTTCGGTTTACGTATACAGTATGGTTGCCGCCTTGGCGGTGAAGCAAGCAGCCACACCGTTCCAGATGCCGGACGAGATCGGTGAGTTTCACGCGGCGGGCAGGATTAGAGTTTCCCGAATGACCTCGGCACCCTTCAGCGACTGCTCGGACAACTCTCGGTTTGCATCCAAGATCATCGTGACGGCCTCCTCCAGATTCGCGCGCGCTTCTTCCAGCGTTTCGCCTTGTGTGTTCGCGCCAGGTAGTTCTTCGACGAACGCGACATAGCCTTCGGGTACTTTCATGTAGACAGCCGTCAGTCTCATCTGCGCCATACGCTGCAATCATACCAAGACACCGCTGTTCGGGCCGCCCGTGATTTGATCATTACCGAACCAGTCGGCGTCAAGGATTGCTGACGAACCAGCGACCTGGAAACTCTCATCTGTCCATACGTGGCCCTAAGCTAACTAACCACGCTCGGGCCAGGCCGCAAACGCAGAAGGCCATCAGCGCAATTGCGCTGCCCGTTCCTTCGCGTGCACCTATAGGGTGCGAAATGGTGCTGTGAGAACGGCAACCCAGATGGTGCGGCAAAGCGTTGGTTAGTCGGCAAACGTCGCCGTAAAAGTTCGAACTTTGGCGAAGACCCGCAAGCTCAGCACTAATTGGATACTGGTAGAACTCATCGAGAATCGGCGCAATCTCTCGAAAGGCATCCGTCAGCACTTGATAGACCGGATGCGCGCCCGGGAGATCAGCATAGCCGACCTCAATCACCGTCGTCTCTGGATCGAATCAAGACCAGAAGTGCCGGATGGCGACTCGTACAAGGACCTTGGCTCATTCAAGATCTGCGGCCAGGGGCCCTTTCCAAAAACGTTCCTGCTTCGCGGCAAGCCGCCAAGGACGATGCTCTCTAGACAACCCGATATACAATCGTTAAAACACCCATGTCGAACACATCGCTAATCCGCGACACTCTGAACGCTAACGAAGGCCTCGTCCGCCTCGCCCCCTGCTGGGTTCCCCGTTCTTTCCTCATGCCCGGAGGCCGCCTGAAACTCGACCCCCGCGACCTCTACGCCCTGGGCGCGCACCGCGGCGGCATCGATGAACGCTGGTTCTCGTCCACCACCAACGCCGCCAACGGCCCCGGCACGCCGCACGACGAAGGCCTCAGCTATATGGACCTCAACGGCGCCAAGGTCCTGCTGAAAGAAGCCATCGACACCATCGGCGATGAGTTCCTGGGCGCCGATGTCATGCGCCAGCGCGGCGGCTGGAATCTGCTCTGCAAATTCTTCGACAACCTCGGCCCCATCCCGCACCACATGCATCAGAGCGACGAGTTCGCCAAGCGCGTGGGCCGCAACGGCAAGCCCGAAGCATACTACTTTCCGCCGCAATACAACTTCAAGGACAACAATTTCCCCTACACGTTCATGGGCCTGGAACCCGGCACTACGAAGGACGATGTAATCCAGTGCCTCAAGCGCTGGAATCAGGGCGACAACGGCATCCTATATCTCTCGAAGGCATACAAGCTCAAGCCCGGCAGCGGGTGGCAAATCAATGCCGGAATCCTGCACGCCCCGGGTTCCCTGGTCACCTACGAGCCGCAAGTGAATTCCGATGTCTTCGGCATGTTCCAATCCATGGTGGAAGGCCGCCATGTGCCGTGGGATCTTCTCGTCAAGGACGTGCCGCCGGAACATCACCAGGACCTGGACTACATCATGAGCATGCTGGATTGGGAAGCAAACGTCGACCCCGAATTCGGCGAGCACAACTTGTTCCACCCCACGCCAGTGCGGGGCGAAGCTGAGATGTACGCGGAGGGCTACTCGGAAAAATGGGTGGTCTATTCCACCGGCCACTATTCCGCCAAGGAACTCACGGTGGCGCCCGGCCGCTCAGTAACCGTGAAAGACGCCGCAGCCTACGGCCTGATCGTAGTCCAGGGCTGGGGCTCCATCGGCAGGATGGAAGTGGAAACGCCGTCGCTGATCCGCTATGGCCAGCTCACCAAAGACGAACTCTTCGTAACCGCCGCAGCCGCCGCGCGCGGCGTCACCGTCACCAATCGCAGCGACAAGGAGAACCTGGTAATGCTGAAACACTTCGGCCCGGGCAATCCCGACGCGGCGCAGTTTATCCGCTAATTAGGGCGACCGGCGGCCTCCGGCATCGGGCCGCCGACTTCCCCAAAGCAGAGCGGTTACTCGACTTTTACGCCGATACTGGTCGACGCGCTACCCGAATCGACTACGAAGCGCACTTCCTTTCCCTGTCTGACCGCGACGAAGTGAATTCTTACAGGCGAAAATGGACTCCCGGGAATGTTAATCGTTAATGTTCCAGTGCAATTCGGATTGACTGTATAAGGCCCGCTGCCGAACGTCCATTCCATAGGTGGCGGGTTGCCGTTCACAACGACGTGGTCCACCTGACTGTAATTCCCTTTGCCATCAAAATGGCCCATGGCTACGCCGCGTAACAAGTTAACGGGCGCCCCTGGTATGGCCGGAAATACGCCTTCGATGCTGAAACCGTAATCGCCCAGAAGGGTTCTGTTCGTGCATTTGGTATCCTCGGTGTCCGCCCACGCCGAGGAACCTGCGAACAGTAGACCGCAGAGGATCATCATCGGCGTCGCCACCATTGAAACTCGAAAACCTGAAACTCGAAAACCTGACTTCCTTTTCATTTGAAAGCTCCTTTACTTGGAATCGCTCACATCCACCGTTTCGGTGATCGCGTCCGCGGTGTTCGTGCAGCAGACATAGCCTACCCGCTGCGTGCGCAATGCGACAGTCGCCGTTGTGTGTAATCGGGATCATCGGCTGAATCGTTGCAAACGCGGACGTTCCTCGCTGGGATCATCAGTGCTATGATGGCGTCACCCAGAGGACTCAATGCTGCCCCAATCGTCGCGAGCGCAGAAATTGGCCTTCGGGCCTTTCGAGTTTGACCCTGCGTCTGGGGACTTGCGTAAGCACGGATACAAAGTCAAACTCCCATCACAACCTAGTCAGGTTCTGGACGCACTGGTGGAGCGGCCCGGGGATCTGGTGCCCCGTGAAGATCTTCGCAACCGCCTGTGGCCCGGAGCTACCGCGGGTGACTTCGAACATGGGCTCAACGCCGCGGTCAACAAGCTCCGGCAGGCGCTCGGCGATGCGGCCGATCAACCGCGCTATGTAGAAACGCTGCCTGGCCGCGGATACCGCTTCGTGGCGCCGGTGTATCCGGTGGGCGGAGCCATTCTGGAACTTGTGCCGGCCGCCGCGACATCGGAACCAAGGCCGCAGCCGAAGCGGCGCGGACTCCCGCCGTGGAGCTGGGCTGTAGCCGGGATGATCGTACTTCTCGCCGGCGCCTTGTGGATGGCCCTCCACCGTTCCCCTGTTCCGCAATTGAAGGCGACTCAGTTTCTGGTGACTCCGCCAAAGGGCTACTACCTGGAAGGAGGCGGTGTCCGCCAGTCGTTCGCGCTGTCGCCGGACGGCGGGCGGATTGCCTTTACGGCAAAAGACGCGAGCGGCTCGTTTCGCCTTTTCCTGCGTGACTTCTCGGAACTGGAGTCCCGTCCGGTTGCCGACGGCGAAGGAGCCTATTCGGTAGTCTGGACCTCCGACGGCCGGGCGTTACTCTTTACCGCGAACGGCAAACTCCGCCGTATCGAGGTAAACGGAGCTACAAGTCAGGTACTCTCAGACAACATTCCGTACTTTTCCTCCGCGATTCCCTTTGGCCAGGACCGCCTGCTCGTCTCGAACCATCGCAATTCGGGCGTGATGCCTACATCCGGCGGAACGCCGCAGCCCCTTGACCGGCTGTATTCCTGGGCGCAAATGCTGCCCGGCGGGCAGGAGTTTCTATACACCTTTTACGATCCACAGCTCGCTTCCTTTCGTGCTCGCATCGCCACGACTGGTGAAAATGAGGCAGGTCTCGAGGTCGCTCAGGCCGATTCGCGCGTCCAGTACACGGGTTCGCTCCGCTCCGATGGCGGGTATCTGGTCTACCTGCGGTCCGGAACGCTGCTCGCGCAACCGTTCGATCTCTCCAGGCGCCGTGTCACCGCGGAACCGAAGTCCATCGCCCGCCACGTCTCTTCCTTTGGTTCTACCGGAGCCGCCGACTTCTCGGTTTCGCGAACCGGCGTACTTGCTTATCAGTCTTACGTCAACCGCTCGCAGTTCATCTGGGTGGACCGGACCGGCAAACGGCTTTCCACTGCCAGCCCATCTGAGATTAACGCCAGCTATGTGCGTCTCTCGCCTGACGGCCGCTGGCTTGCCGCCGCGCCGTTCGACATTGAACGCGGCGTGCCCGAAATCTGGCTCTACGACGCACTCAGCGGAGCTGGCCGGAAAGTCATCTTCGGACCCGGCATCGGACACGTACCCGTCTGGTCGCCGGACTCCCGCCGCCTGGTCTATCTCCTCGACCGGAACTGGCCCAGACTTGCTCTGAGCTCGTTTGAAGGAACTCCCGAAAAGGAACCCCTACCCGATACCGGGTTCATGGTCCCAACCGACTGGTCGCCGGACGGCCGATTCAT
>JANXXV010000207.1 GCA_025350445.1 Bryobacteraceae bacterium
GTCGAGTGCGGCGAGACATTCACCGCAGCGCGCGCAATGCTCGCGCAGTTGATTCTTTTCCCCGGCTGGTAGCCGATTCAACAAATAATTCTCACGCTGATCCTCGGTAATGTGGGTGCTGGCGGGACGATTGTTCACCAATAACTTATCGGCCCGCGTTACTGTTGCGTGAACTCTAGCTAGCCCCACTCGCTGAAACGGACCAAGTTTGGTTCACAGAACTATACGCGGACCGATCACTGAGGGAATTTTGGGGAGTCACGCCATAATCGGAGCAAGTTGCGCGACTTAATCAGTGGAGACTTGGAACACGGAAAAAAACGCAGTGGAAGAGTTGGAAGCGCTCCGGCCCAGCGAGAACGTGGCTGAAAGCCTTCTGTCCCGAATCGGCGGGAAAGTTTGGGGAGTCGTCAGCGATCCGAACGTCGTTCGAGGTTTTGTCGACTTGTTTAAGATCAAGGACCTCAGTAAGCGAGGCCGGTTGCTCGACGAACGTCAACAGGAGCTGACAAAGAGATGCGCATCGATTAGGAGTGAAATCCAGAAGTACATCCAATTGATCCGAAACCAGCAGCCGACTGAGAGGCTCACCGCCAAGCGCAAACGAGCACCACAATCCAATACGTTTCAGCCAAGAACCGACTGGTCTGCCCAAGATCAGGTCGTCTTCAAGGATTTACCCGCGGAAGAAACGGGTTGCCCGCGGAAGATAAGAAAGGCCCTGAAGACTTCATTAAGAAGACTTCATTAAAGAGAAGAAACCAGCAAATGGGGCGTCGACCGCACCCAGCGTCCAAGCTACGAAAGCATCTAATGAGGGCAAGATTCTCGGATGGGGTAAAGCCCAAACTTCAGATGCAGTTCGCCAAACCAACGACGTCACACAGAACTTAACCCATGACCAACTTCAAGGCATGGTGGACAAAGGCCCGGACAAAGACTGGCTAGCTGAACGGAAGAGCAAGTATGAAACCAATCTGGCAGCAGGCAAGCTACGCGAAAATGCTCAAGCGTTGCCGCGCCTCGAATTGATCCGAAAGATCCTTATGATGTGGCCGCGGTGGGGCCGAAAACTACTTCTACACAATCCGCCTGAGATCGGGCGCGATGGTCGGGGTTCAAGTAAACCCCGGTTGCCGGAAGGATAGGCGAAGTGGCCCGGGGCCGTCCATCTCTCTTGATTTGTGAGTATGTGATCAGCTATCAAACTCAGACCCTTGACCCATACCGCCGTTGCTTGCATACGGCATCTCAGCGACGTATCCCGCCCGCCGAGCCGTTCTCTGAAACTATCCCTCGGAGATTCGCCCCCCGCCCCATGACCACGTCCACATACCTGAACAAGCTATTGACAAGCCTGCCTTTACCAAGCACCCTAAGATATGAGGCACTTTCCACGCTTCAAACACCTGACGCGGCTCGCCGCAGTAGTACTGACATTCGCCCCGCTGACGGTCTGCGCCGAAAGCAATCCGGACGGCCTGGCGATTCTCCAAGCGCGCTGTTTCGGCTGTCACAACACAAAAATACTCCAAGGTAAGCTCGACCTCACTACCCGCGAATCAGCCCTCCACGGTGGCGAGCGCGGTCCCGCCATCGTAGCCGGCAAAGCCAGCGAAAGCCTCGTCTATCAATTCGCATCCCAACAAGTCCGGCCTTTCATGCCGCCCGCGGGCGAGCGGCTTTCGCCCAGTGAGTTAAAGACCGTGGCTTCGTGGATTGACGCGGGAGCGCCTTGGGCATCCGGCTCTGAGTCGCTCTTCACATCGACAATCCGGCCGTTACTGGAACAAAAATGCGTAAATTGCCATCATCCCGGCGCCGGAAAGGCGAGCGGCCTCGACCTGACCTCGCGTGAAAAGCTCCTGGAAGGCGGAGACCACGGTCCGGTAGTCGTATTGGATAACCCGGAAACGAGCGTTCTCGTTGGCCGCCTGCGCCACACAGCCAAGGGCGCTGGAATGCCTCTCAACCAGCCGCAGTTGCCCGATGAGTCAATCGCAAAGGTTGCCGCCTGGCTCCGCGAGGGCGCCCATTATGACGCGCCGATCGAAGTAGCCAAGACGCAGGTCAAGAGCGACCATTGGGCCTTCCAAAAACCGGTAAAAGCCCCGCTACCCAAGCTCACCGGGCCGCTCGCTTCGTGGAGCAAGAATCCAGTCGACGTAATCCTCGCCGCCAAGTGGCAGGAGAAGGGCCTGCAACCCGCGCCCGAAGCGGACCGTCGAACTCTGCTCAGGCGCGTGTACATTGATGTAACCGGGCTGCCGCCGACACCGGATCAAATTGACGCTTTCCTGAAAGACAAATCACCCAACCCATACGACAAAGTGGTGGATTCCCTGCTCGAAAGCCCACGCTACGGTGAGCGCTGGGGACGCCATTGGATGGACATCTGGCGCTACTCGGACTGGTACGGCCGCCGCGGACTTGACGACCAACGTAACAGCGTCCGCCACATCTGGCACTGGCGCGACTGGATCATCGAATCGCTGAATGCCGACAAGGGCTACGATCAGATGATCCGCGAAATGGTGGCCGGTGATGAGCTTGCACCGAACGACCCGAACATCGTGCGCGCAACGGGATTTCTGGCGCGCAATTTCTACCGCTTCAACCGCAATGTCTGGCTGCAGGATACGGTGGAGCACATCGGCTTCGGCGTGCTCGGCCTCACGCTGAAGTGCGCGCGCTGCCACGATCACAAATACGATCCCATCAGCCAGGAAGAGTATTACCGGATGCGTGCTTTCTTTGAGCCGTACGACGTTCGCACCGATCGCATTCCGGGCAAGCAGGACCCACATGACGACGGCATCGCCCGCGTTTATGAATCGGCGCCGCACGATGGTGGCATCGAGCCCTATTTTCCGCCTATCTACAAGGACACCTTCCGCTTCATTCGCGGCGAGGAGACGAATCCCGATAAGACCCCGCTCACTCCCGGGACTCTTTCCATATTGGGCTCATGGAACTTGAAGATCGAACCGGTGGTTTTGAAGCCGGAGGAGCATATCCCGGACCTTCGCGACTTTGTTGGAGGCGACATGCTGGCGAAGGCGCGCCAGGATATCAAAGATGCCGAACTCGCGATTCAATCGTCGGCGCGCTCTCTCGATCGGGTCCGTACCGAGCTCGCCGCCCGCAAGGATCAGCCCGCTATTGACAAAGACAAGAAGCCAGCCGTCACGTTCAAAGAAGTGCAGCAGATCCTGAACGTCAAATGCAGCCAGTGTCACGGCGGCACCACGCAAGCCACCAGCCGCAGCGGCCTGATCCTCACCAGCCAGGCGGGCGCGCTGCAAGGCGGATACAAGTATGGCCCCGCCATCATCCCGGGGCGCAGTGCGGAGAGCCCGCTCATCCGCTACATCAGCGGCGACCTCTCGCCCCGCATGCCGGTGGAAGGCGGCGCGGTCGGGCCCGTTGAAGCGGCCAAGCTGGCGAAATGGATTGATGGGATCGTCGAGGAACCGGCCGTCACTTTGCGCCGGGCGGAAGACCGGCTGACCGTAGCGAAGCTGCACCTTGAGTCGGTGAAGTTATTTCTCCCGGCGTTAGAAGCTCGCGTCGCCGCGGACCGCGAGAAGTATCTGCACCCGAACGAAAAAGACAAGCTGGAGAAGCTCACGGAAACCGCGCAGAAGGCGGAACAGAAATATGTAGCGGCGTTCGCTTCCGAGGCCACCGTGGAAGCGCAGCAGCTGATCGGTTCGGACAAAGCGGGCGCTGCCAAGACGAAACTCGAAGCTGCCGCAAAGGCCCTGGGACAGGCCGCTCTCACCTATTCGCCGGTGGTTGAGGTTTATCCGGAAACCAGCAGTGGACGCCGCACGGCGTTTGCCGAATGGCTGGTCAGCAAAGACAATCCTCTACCTGCGCGCGTCGCCGTCAATGACATGTGGCTGCGCCATTTCGGTAAGCCATTGGTCGCCACGGTGGCAAACTTTGGGCGCAATGGCGCGAAACCATCGAATCAGAAGTTGCTCGACTACCTCGCGGTCGACTTCATGGAGAACGGCTGGAGCATGAAGAAACTCCATCGAACGCTGCTGACTTCGAAGGCCTATCGCATGGTCTCTTCCGGCGCGGCGCTGAGCGAGGCGAACAAGCAGATCGATCCGGAGAATAAATTCTTCTGGCACATGAACGCGCGCCGCATGGAAGCCGAGACCATTCGCGACGCCGTCCTTTACCAGGCGGGCCTTCTTGACCTGACAAACGGCGGTCCTGATATTGATGAGAACCAGGCCTTCGATTCGCGCCGCCGTTCGTTATATCTGCGGCAGACTCCAGACAGCCAGGCCGAATTCCTGCGCCTCTACGATCAGCCGATGCCGAACGATTGCTACATTCGTCCGGAGAGCATCATCCCGCAGCAGGCGCTTGCCAGTGCCAACAGCACGTTCTTCCAGGAAGCATCGCGCTTGCTTGCAAAATCGCTGAACAACCGGAATGTAGCGGACGAAGATTTTATCCGCGCTGCTTTCAATACCATCCTCGGCGCTCCACCCACGGCGGTGGAATCGGCTGAATCCCGTAAGTTTCTCGCTTCGCAATCGACGCTCCTGGCAAAACCCGAGCGTCTCACGCGATTCTCGGAAGTAGTCGATACACACGTGCCTCCGGCAACGGATGCCAGGCAGCGTGCGCGTGAAAATCTGATTCATGCTTTGCTGAATCATAACGAGTTCGTTACTGTACGTTGAGGTGAACAAGATGAGTTTCATTCCTCCATGCGGCCGCATCAGCCGGCGCAATTTACTGGTTGATTGTGGCATGGGTTTCGCGGGCCTTGCGCTTACCGCGATGCTGCGGCGCGATGGTCTGCTGAAGGCCGCGGACGCACCGTCTCTTGAAACCTGGCGCCCGCCGGACGGGAAACCGCATTTCGCCCCGAAGGCGAAAAATGTCATCTGGCTGTTCATGCAGGGCGGCACCAGTCATTTAGAAAGCTTCGATCCGAAGCCGGCACTGAACAAATATGCAGGCAAGACCATCGGTGACACGCCGTTCAAAGACGTACTGGCGTCGCCGCTGGTGAGCAAGAACGTGCGGCAACCGGTGGCCAGCGTCCGCAAGCTGATGCTGCAAATTTACCCGATGCAGGTCGGCTACCGGAAGTACGGCCAGCTTGGAATCGAAATGACCGATTGGTGGCCGCATTTGGGTGATGTGGTCGATGACATCGCATTCGTGCGCTCGCTCTGGACCACCGACAACGACCATGGCGCGCAATACCAGTTCCACACCGGGCGTCAGGTTCTTGACGGGTTGTACCCATCCATCGGCTCCTGGGTGCATTATGGGCTCGGCTCGTTGAACGATAATCTTCCGCAGTTCGTAGTTCTGGGAGAGCAAGTGGATTCCTGCTGCGGAGGTAGCGGCTGCTCCGGCGCCGCGTATCTTGGCCCGCAACACGCCGGCGTCGAGTTCGCGCTTGACCCGGCCAACCCGCTGCCGTATGCGCGGCCCTCGGGCGAGGTCTACAGAGAAGAACAGAAAGGCGAATTCGATTTCATTCACAAAATGGATGAGGTTGCCCGTTCGCGCTATCCGGAAGACCCGGCTCTCACCGCGCGCATCAAGTCGTACGAACTGGCCTACAAGATGCAGACCACGGTGCCCGCCGTATTCAATTTCAAAGACGAGCCGGAGCACGTCCGCAAGATGTATGGAATCGATCAGGAAAAGACGCGCACGTTCGGCGAGCGCTTACTTTCAGCGCGGCGTCTGGTCGAGCAAGGCGTGCGCTTCGTGCAGGTCTACCATGGCGGCGGTGGCAAAAACGAATGGGACGCCCATTCCGATCTTCAGAAAAACCATAGCAAACTCTGCACCGAAGTGGATCACCCCATCGCGGGCCTTCTGCAAGACCTGAAACAGCGCGGTCTGCTGGACGAAACGATTGTCGTATGGGGCACCGAGTTTGGCCGCACCCCCGGAGTGGAAGGAGTCCGCGGCGGCCGTGATCACCACCCGTTCGCATTCACGGCATGGATGGCAGGAGCGGGAATCAAGCGCGGCATCGTTCATGGCGCGACTGATGAATTGGGCTTTCATGCGGTGGAGGACAGGCACTATGTCACCGACATTCATGCCACGGTGATGCACCTGCTGGGTCTCGATCCGCGCCGGCTCGAAGTCCCGGGGCAGAAGCGCCTCGATGTGGATTTCGGATTCCCCATCAAAGACATTTTGGTCTAGACCCGCCAGCGATTGATTACGTCCCAGTTCGGCGTCACTCCCAGGCCGGGTCCTTCGGGAGGATAGAAGAGTCCGTCTTCAATTCGCAGCGGCTCTTCCACAATCGATTCGTTGTAGCGCAGCGGGCCTACCAGATCGCAGGTCAACGGAATGTTAGCACAGGCAACGCCCAGGTGCACCGCGGCGGCGGACGCAATCTGCAGCTCCCCCATGGTGCCGATTAAGCAGGGAATTCCCGCCGCTTCCGCGATGGCGATAATTTGTTGAGATCGCAGAAGCCCCCCTGACTCGCTGACGTATACGTTGAAGATGTCTGCCGCACGCGCCTGTATAGCAGTCAGCGCATCTCGCGGAGATTGAATGGATTCGTCAAGTCCAATCGGAACATCCACGGCGGAACGCACCTCGGCATGGCCGGCAAAATCGTGCGCCGCCAGTGGCTGCTCCACAAGTTGGAGATCAAAACTTTCCAACCGCCGGATGGCTAAGATCGCCTCCTTTGCGGATCGATAGTATTCGTTCGCATCCAGCCGCATCACGATGCCCGGCCCGATTCGTTTGCGTACGGCTTCGCATGCCCGCACGTCGGTGTCGCCCGGCCGTCCGATCTTCAGCCGGATGCTGCGGACACGATGCTTCTCCAGATAGAGCGCCGCCTCGTCGGCCATTTCTTCCGGCTCCTGTTGGCCCACAGTCCAGTTCAATGGAACGGCATCGCGAGCCTTGCCGCCCAGCAGACGATAGACCGGTAGACCGGCAGCCTTGCCAGCCAGATCCCACAGAGCCATCTCGACACCTGATTTCGCTTGCCGCCCTCCGCTCAGTACCGCATCCATACGCTCCACCAGCGCGGGAATGCGCCGCGGATCTTCGCCAAGCAACGCCGGACCCAGATAGGCATTGATGTCCAACGCGTGCGACGGCCCAAGGCGGTAGTAGTAGAGCGCGCTGGAAACTTCACCAAAGCCGGTGACGCCGGCATCGGTCTCAATCGTCACTAACGCGAAATCGGAGAAGGTGAGCGCCGCCCGCGCGCCGACAAAGCGATGGGCCCGCGGTGCGTGAATCGCGAATGCTTCCACGCGGGTGATCTTCATTCGTCCCGGATGATATGGCTGATCGGCGGCAGTAGCTCGGCCTCCAACGCCTTCATGTCCGTGCCCACTTGAATCAGCGCGTCCACAACGGCCTCGGCAATGCGCTTGCCCTTCTCCGCGGTTGCCAATGTCGGATCACCACGCACGCCGCTGTGCGAGGTTCTCGACCGCTCATTCACCAGCCGCACCGGAGCCGGAGCCATCAAGTCCCAGGCGAAGTATTTGCTCTTGGAATTCCAGATCTCTTTCCTGATCTCAGCGGTCCGCACATCGCCGGGCGCGAAGTGCATGTAGACCGATGTCTCCAGTTCACACCCGTGCGACATGCCGCCTGGCATCTGCGATTCCCGCACTTCCTTAATCGTCTCCGTCCCTAAAGAAAACCAGGACACCATGGCGCACTGGGCCTTGGTGCGCATAGTAACCAACCGTGACGCGGTTTCCAGCAGGATCGCATTTGACCCGTGGCCATTGACGAAGAGGATATTGCGGAAACCCATGTGCGCGAAACTCGAAGCAACGTCAGTGCAGTAATTTACGAAATGGTCCCATCCCACATGAATCGTGCCGGGAAACTCCATGTTGTGCTCATTGAACCCATAGGGAATGCAGAATGTGGTCACAAACAACTCGGGCGCTTTTTCCGCTGCCAGTTCGCACAACGATACCGGCAGCACGATGTCCGTATCGATAGGCAAGTGCGGACCGTGCTGCTCCATCGCCCCGGCTGGTATCAGCACGACTTTCTTCTGTTGGACGGCCTCATTCACTTCGGGCCAAGTCATCTTACCCAGATGCGTCATCGATGTATCTCACAACCGGCTAAGGAACCAACGAAGATTCCGTTCCATCACATCCCGGATGTGCGCCGGTTCGCCGAAGCCATGGGGCTCACGCGGATAAAGATAGTATTCCACCTCCACATGATTGTCAGTCAGGGCGCGATAAATCTCGGCGTTGTGATTGATGTCCAGCATACCCACCTGCAGCAGGCAAGGCGTACGGACATCCTTCAGCTTAGCGCGCGGGGAATGCCTTGCGTAACTCTCTGGAACCTCCCAGGGCGTTCCACCAAAATAGCTCCACAGCACTTCCTTCGGTCCATCCGATTGGCCGTAATACGTAGCCCAATCTGTCGCGGGCGCGCCGATGGAAGCCGCTTTGAAGCGATTCGTTTGCGTCACCGTCGAGATCGTCAAGTAGCCGCCATAACTCCAGCCCATAATGCCGAGACGATCCCCGTCGGCGATGCCGCGCGCGATCAGGTGGTCGATCCCCATCATCACGTCATCATAATCGCCTTCGCCCTGCGACATCGCATTCTTCATGCGAATGGTTGCTCCGTAGTTTACAGATCCGCGAAAATTCGGCGCAAATACGGCGATTCCATCCTGTAAATACATTTGCACCGGATAGGTGCGCGGCGTGGGAAACGCATCCAGCACTACGCCCGTTGGACCGCCGTGAAGCTCAGTCAACATCGGAACGCGCTTGCCTGCCTGATACCCAACCGGCAGCCACAACATACCTTCCATGTCCGATCCGTCCCGCGACTTCCACTTCACCACCTCCGACGAAAATTGCGGCAGTGCCGACAGGTCTTTGAAGACGTTTGTCAACGGCCGAATCCCCTTGCCGTCGTAAAGAACAATCTCCGGTGGATGTGTCCGGTTGACTTGCAAAAACACCGCGCGCGATTGATCCGGCGTGAAGCTCGGCGCGCCCGCGATTCCTTCAGCAAGAATGGTCGTACGGTCCGCTTCGATTTGATGGCGAATCAGTACATCGCGTACGCCCTTCCCGGCAGTGTAGATCAACGTGCTGGAATCGGCGGACCAGGCGAAGGCGTTCCCCCCGCGAAAAACGTCTTCCGGGTGGCCGCGTGTAATGTAGCGCGGCGTGCCGCCGCCGGCAGGAATTAGCGCCACATCCCGTTTCTCAAAATAATTGGACGAACCACCTTGCGAATGGAACGCAATCCATTTTCCATCGGGCGAATAGGAAGGGTCGGCATCGCGGCCCGGTTGCACCACCAGCGGCGTCACCACCAGCGTCTTCAGAACCACCGTGTACAAATCGGACTGCAACGAATCCTGATTCAGCGGCGTTGGGTGAGCGGAAAAAACAGCACGGCCGCCCGACGGAGAAAGGGCGAACGAAGTCACATGAAAGTTTCCACCGGTAACGCGTTTCGCTTCGCTGGCGTCGATAGTCTGCCAGTACAAATGCGAATAGCGGCTGTACTTTCCAGAGATCTCCGGATCGGGAACCGGGTCCGGATCCGCCGCAAGATATCCAATCGCACCGCCATCCGGCGCCCATGAAAACGAACTTACGGACGATGGCGAGTTGCTGAATTGCCGCGCTTTGCCATCCTTCGGGTCATACAAAAATATCTGCAGGACGTGATTGTGATCCGCCAGGAATGCCAGCAGTTTCGAATCGGGTGACCAGCGGGGCCGCCGGCCTGGCGATACCGCTTTCGGCGTCCCGCCCTCAATCGGCGATTGGTACACCTGCCCCTGCTGCACGTAGGCGTAGGTTTTTCCATCGGGTCGTATCTGAGGATCGCTCAGCGAGGGAAGATTCAGGAGCGCCTCAATCGTCCACGCGGCGAGCAGCAGACTAGACAAGGATTTTCTCGATCGGCTTGGCGGATTCCACCCTGACATGCTTGGGGCCGATTCCGATTTGATGCCGCACCGTGGCGTGAATATCCGTTACGTAACGCCGGTTCTCCACGACGTGAAAACCGATTTCGCCATGAGCGGTAAAGGCTGGTAGCCGCATCGAATCTCCAGATCCATCGTAATAGAAAGTTTTGTGTCGGAATACCGGTGTCCATAGGACGGGACACCAAATGCTTATCTCTCTCCGTCTGTCGTGTGATCGTCTGGAATCGCGGCTTCGGCCAACGTCACAGTGCCGTTCCTGCTAAACCGCCGGCAGGATCTCCGCCGTGGCGCCGGTGACCGAGAGTCCCGCTGCACATCGTGCTCTCACATGAAAGAAAGGGACCGCGGTACAGCAAACAGTCAACTCCTTTTCCCCGTCATCGACAGCAATCGAGACTATCTGATGGTGTTGCGAGTGTGGCGCATGTAGGCTTGCCTAGCCGGAATATGCTCCACCCGCTCCTCCGAACCGCACCCCCGTGCGGTGCAGGTCCATGCGGCGGCCAACAGTTGTAGCGATTTTGATCGGGCCAGGCGCGTTCACCTTCCGGATATGGTCGCTCTGGTCAACGCCGGGAGCCGCCAGATAGGCGGGTAGATGAATCTGATCCACCCGCACGCGCAAATTCAACAGAATGATGTCGGCCATGGAACGATTCTTCATCACTCCGCGGCCCAAGCCGAAAGCTTTCAGGCCCAAATGATATTGCAAAGGTCCCGGCTTGCTCTCTTTGTATCCTGCGGCTCATCTCGGTGATGTTCAGCCCGCGGCGCGAACTTTCGGGAAATTCAAGAATGGCAAGCGCTCACTGGACGGCAGTGGCGTTCGGAATTCCGGACCTGATTTTAGTGGTAGTTTGCCAAGTAATTCTCGGGAAGACCAACGTCGTGCCGAGGCTATACCGGTCCAGCGTCCAGGTGGTTGTACGAAAAACCGTGCAAACTCTTGACGCTAGTTCCCACCCGCCAGTACGCTGGAACCTGTTGAACTTTTATGCCTCCGGTCATCCACAATATTGCGGACATCGACTTCAATCTGACGGGCAAACATCATTACCAAATTGCATTCCACCTCGATGAATCCTGGGGATATTCGCTACTGCCCCTAACTGCCATCAACGGGAAGCGCGGGTCGAATCCGAATGACGTGATCTGCTTTGGGGGTACTCGAGGGAACGAATACGAGGGCCAGGTTGGCCTGAAACGCCGGCGCCGCGATCTTGATCCTGAACAGATGGCTGGACGGGTGGTGCCGATACCGCAATTGAGTGAGAGCGCCTGCGTGGCGAGTACCCGCATTTCCCCGTTGGACGGCGTTAACATGAATCGGGCGTTCCCCGGAAACCCGCGGGGCATTATTTCCTCGCGTATCGCCAACTTCGTCAAGACGCAGATTTTCCCTCTTGGGCGGATCGTAATCGATATTCACTCGGGCGGAATGGAAGGCGCATTTCCCTACTGCACATCGTTTCATCCAATTCCAGACTTGGCGCAACGTGCCGAGATCGCGACCGTTTCGCGGTTATTCGATACGGGTTTCGTTTTGATTTGCTCCGGCGCGATGGCTTCCGGACTGCTATCGGACGAGGCGGGGGCGGAAGGCAAGGTGACCATTAGTAGCGAATTAGGCGCCGGTGCCTCCACCGATCGGCAGGGCGTGCGTCATGACCTGTAAGGGCACAAGAAACGTACTGCGGCACTACGGGTTGCTTGAGGAAGAGATCGTCAAGATTCGGCCGGATGGCTCGGCACCGGCGCGGTTGATTCGAGCGGACAAACTGGACGCCTACGTGCCCTGGCCCGCAAACGGGTTGTGGGAGCCGGTCGTACGGACAGGCCAAGCGGTTGAGAAGGGGGAATTGCCGGGAAGGCTCCACGATTTCTCCGATCACTCCTCGCCCGCACTCGATATTCTTGCTCCGCGGGCGGGATGGGTGGCGATGTTGCACTTAAGGGCTCGCCCGCGGAGAGAACAGACGTTGTTTGTGATTGCAGAAAACGTAGAGTGGAGCGAGGTGCTCGGTTGAAGATCACTAATGTCGAGTTGTTCACCCTGAAATCCGAGGGCTTGTACAACAATCCGGACGGTGCCGAAGAGCCGCTTGGGCCTACCTATATGGGGATCGTCAAGGTTTCGACGGATGCGGGCATCGTTGGTTACTCAGACATGGAGACGGCCGCGCCCGTGGCGAAGGCCTGTGTGGATACGCCAAAGTGGAGCCAGGCCGAGGGAATGGAGTTTATGGATGGACTCCGCTCGTTACTGGTCGATCAGAATCCGCTCGAAGTGGAGCGTCTCTGGTATCGAATGTATCGCGGCACCATTTACTTTGGCCGCCGGGGCGCGGCGATCCAGGCGATTTCGGCAATAGACATCGCTCTGTGGGATATTTGCGGAAAATTCTACAACCAACCTATTCACATTCTGCTGGGCGGTAAGTGGCGCGACAGGGTCCGCGCCTATGGCAGTACTCTGTTCCGGCCCACTCCGGAGGCGATGCGGGAGGCAGTACGCGTGTACCTGGACCAGGGCTTCACCGCGGTGAAGTTCGGCTGGGGCGTGTTCGGGAAGGACCGGCGGCTGGATGTGAAGCTGGTTGAAGCCGCCCGTGAATCTCTTGGAAGCACGAATGACCTGATGGTGGATACCGGTTGGTTCGTGGAACGGACCGCTAAGGAAGCGATTCA
>JANXXV010000254.1 GCA_025350445.1 Bryobacteraceae bacterium
CCCAGATTCTTTGTGTCCGGCAAGAACCGCGCATGAAGGTCGTTGGTGTGAAGGATGGTCAGAGCACGCGTCGCCGTCTGCGCGAAGCTCGATGCGGCGAAGAGTAAGACAAGCAGCAACCCGCGGATCATATTCAATGAGACGGACGGTCCAGCGGCGCAACCGAGGCATGGAAGTCTCGTTGTACGCGCTCGACATAGTCATCCAGCAACGCCTGAACCCGCGCCGGATCGGCGGACTTCACGATGAAACCCACGTGATGTTCTGTGTGCATGCGCCATACGATCTCCGGGTCGGTGTACGCGGTCGTATCCGGATACTCCTGCCGGGCTAGCGAGATCAGCAAGCCGGCATAGTCCTCCCTGGCAGCGGGGGGTTCATACGGCGCCTTGCCGCCCGCAATCTCAACCTTGGCCCACTCGGTCCACATGTTCACGCCGGTGGCCGCTTCCAGCAGATCGGCGATATGAGCGCCGCCCACCCGCGCCGATGTCTCCAGAAAATACAGCTTCCCGTCGTCGTGGCCGCGAATGAATTCGGTGTGAGAAACCCCGCGCAACAAACCCAGACCTTGCAGCACGCGACGGTTCAACTCGAGCAGGTTCTGCTCCAGCGGCGAGCCTCGCTCCAGCAGTTTCGTAGTGAAGATGCCGCCGTTGTGCGCGACTTCAAGCGGAGGCCTGCCGTATCCGCTGGCCGCGGCGAACAACACATCGCGTTCATACACGATCGAATCCACATGGAAGATATCGCCGGGGACAAAACGCTCTAGCAGGTAGAACGACTGCTCGTCGCCCAATTCAGCCATCAGCCGCCACAGCTCTTCCGCCGAATGCACTTTCTTGATCCCGATCGCGCCCGCCATGGAACGGGGCTTCAGAACCCACGGCGCAGGTACCCGTTCCAGGAACTCGCGAATCTTCTCGTGGTTTACGATCGAGACGAAGTCCGGAATGCTCAACCCCGCTTCCCTGGCTTTCATCCGCATGGACAGCTTGTCGCGGAAGTACCGTGTCGTCGTTTCGCCCATGCCCGGAATGCGCAGATGTTCCCGTAGGGTGGCGGCGATCTCCAGATCGAAATCGTCCAATGGCGCCAGCCGCTCAATGTTGCGCGTCCGCGCCAGGTAGCTTATCGAATGGATGGATTGCAGGGTGTCCCACTTGCGCTCCTTATCGGGCATGTAGAAGATCTCGTCAATGCTCTCCAGGGGCCAGTGCGCGGTGTAGCGCAGACTTTCCGAGGTGATCAGAATCACGTCACAGCCCTGCCGCTTGCACTCCCGCAAAAAGTCGTGGCCTTTCTCGTAGCTAGCGATACACAGAATAGTCATGCACGATCACTAATATAGTGTCCAACATTTATCGGGACCAGGTTATTGGACCGCGGACTCCCTTGTTCCGCGGCCAGCCCCCAGGCCGGTCCAGCTAGTGCACCGTCTTCAAAATAAATAGACAGCCTAGGACGGCGGACCCATGGCCCGCGCCGAGGCCCCGGGCCTCGGCTTTTCGGATCATAACTACACTAGTCCTGCTTCCTCTTCCGCACCAGGTGGATGCGCTTCGACTTCGGATCGGCCGGTGCCGCTGCTTCCGGCTCACACTTGCGGCGCGCGGTCTGCTCGCGGTCCAGTTCCGCCATCACGCGGTACCAGGCGTCCTCGATCTTGGATTCCTTACGCTGCATGCTTTCAAGCTGCGCCCCGTGTTCCATGAAGACGAGGGCCAGCGCTTTACCTCCTTCCAGAGGTTTGCGAAACCGGCCCTGTACTTCAACAACGTGTTTATCCAGCGTCTCGGTTTCCAACCGCCGCGCGCGCTGCAGACGCACATAGTTCCTGGCAATCTCTTCCACCAGGGTGGTTTCCCGCAGGTTCGCGGGCTTCTTCTCGCTCGTCAGCTCATCTACCAGGGATAGGTACAGCGTCTGATCTTGCAGCGATAGCGGGACGCGGCGCTTCACCACCTCCAACGGCGCCTGCGGCGGCCTCACCTTATGCTTGCCAGGCGTCTTGTTGGGTCCGTCGCCATCTGTTTTCATTGCTATTTCTTGCTGACGTCTTCCGGGAACAAGACATATCCCTGAGGAGGAGGGTAAAGAGTCAACAGTAGCTTTAGCCGCTTACGGAGCAACCGGCTTTGCAACTGCCGTGGGCCCGTCTCCACGTCGATATCACAACAGATACCGTGCAGATAGAGGGTCAGTGTATCGATAAACGACTGCCGTGCATATTCGCGAAAGAGCTTAGTCTCGCTTCTCAGAATCTGCTGCCGGCGCAACAAACCTTGCTTTAAATGCCAGCTTTCGTCGTCCACTTCGCCGTGTACGTTTGCGTTCAACTCTTCGCGCACCAACGCGTGATACTGCTTCTGCGCGTCCGCGCCCCAGTGTTCGGCAACCAGCGCCGCCAGCAGGTGATAGAAGCGATAATGATAGTCCGCCACTTCCTGGTCCTTCAGCGCGAATCCGAAGACCGCTTCCTCTTTCGAGACGAATCGCGACGACCACGATACGCGATCCTTACCCGGCTTTTCCAGACAAACCATCTCTCCGGCCTTCTGCGTTCCTTTGTCCAGATAGGGCACCAACAATATCGAAATTTTTGGCAAGCACGAAGAGATCGACGGAGGCAGCGCCGCAATGGGTTCTTCCAGATACTCCTTAATATCCTCTTCGGTCAGCGGCAGCGCCGCAAAGTAATAGCAGAACGGTTTACTCAGCGGGATCATCTCTCGCCGGTACCGTTCGGCGAACTGGCCGACACTGAGATTTAGGTTGGTTTGAGGGGGCATCGAAACGACCATAATTCTAGCAGAATTATTCCGCTAGACTAAGCGTTAGTGTCTCTGAAAATACTGGTCTCCGCTGGAGAAGCCTCCGGCGATCTCTACGCTTCAGAGATTGTCGAAGCACTCCGCCGCCTCTCGCCGGGGCTCACATTTTTCGGATGCACCGGCCCCCGCATGCAAAAGGCGGGTGTCAAAACCATTGTTGATGCGGCCAGTCTATCAGTGGTGGGATTGGTGGAAGTGGTCCGTCACATTCCCCGCATCTATGGAGAATTTCGAAAGATGGTGCATGCCGCGGAGGCCGAGAAACCCGACCTGGCCATTCTCACCGACAGTCCGGACTTCCATCTTCGTCTCGCAAAAAAGCTGGAAAAGCTCGGTGTGCCCGTGATCTATCTGATCGCGCCGCAGGTCTGGGCCTGGCGCGAAGGCCGCCTGAGCCAGATGCGCCGATCGCTCAAGCTGCTCCTCTGTATCTTTCCATTTGAGGAGGAATATTTCCGCCGCAACAAGGTGCAGGCAGCCTATATTGGTCATCCATTGACACGGATTGTGAAGCCAACCCTATCGAAAGAGGACTTTTTCCGGAAACATGGAATCGACCGCAGCCGTCCTTTAGTTACGATACTTCCCGGAAGCAGAGTCGGCGAGGTGTCACGTCATTTGCCCGCGCTGGTGGATGCAGCGGCGCGCTTGCCGCATGTTACTTCGCTCTTGGCTGCTCCAGCGGGTTTCTCCGCCAGGGCAGGCCCCTCATTTTTTAGGGAACGAATTGGCGGCGGAGCCATCCAAGTATTGGAAGGCGAGACGTGGGATGCCATTGCCCACGCCGACGTGGCCTTAGCTGCAAGTGGTACGGTGACAATAGAGGCGGCGTTGCTTGGGACGCCGATGGTTACCTTTTACCGGGTGGCCGGGCTAAGTTGGTGGATGGGCCGTTTTCTGGTACGGGTGCCCTTCTATTCCATGGTGAATTTGGTGGCTGAGCGGAAAATTGTGCCTGAACTGATGCAGGATCAAATGACTGGTGCGTCTTTGGCGGAGGCCGTTCTTGGACTCCTTGGGGACCCTTCGGCGCGCAGCCGGATGCGGCAGGATTTGGCCGAAGTGGCCGATAAGCTTTCTACGCGTGACGATCCAATGGAACGCGCGGCGGTATTAGTGAACGAGCTTTTGAACCACATGGATTTGAACAAGGATAGGGCACATGGCGGGTAACTCGCGTTTCGCGCTGGCGTCGATTTTAATCGCCGCCGCTTCTCTTTTCCCGGCGGCTGCGCAAGAGCGCAAGTCGCGGATCGATGTTGAACACTATGTCATCGAGGCGGAGATCAACCCGCGCACGCAGACGTTGACCGCGACGGTGAAGGTCACCTTTACGCCGTTGGACGATACCTCTTCGGCCTCGTTTGAACTGAACAACGCGTTGAACGTCTCGAAAGTGGTGGATGAGAGCGGCCGCCAGGTTCCTGCCTCGCGGTCCCAGCAGGATTTCGCCGTGCGCCTCAACTTCCCTGAGATGCTGCGGAAGGGCAAGGCCAGTTCGGTCACGTTCTCCTACGACGGCCGGCTTACCGGAAATGAAGAGTCTCCGGTGTACGGCATCAAGTTCGCCGCTATCAAGAGCGACTCGGCCTTCCTGATGTACCCCGCCCGCTGGTTCCCGATCAACGATTACACAACAGACCGGTATACCGCGGATATGAAGATCCTGGTCCCGGCTGCATTTCGAGTAGTCGCCAGCGGGAACGAAGAAAAACCGGACCGAGCGCCAGACGACAAGATTGCCTATCGCTTTAAGACGACCCAGCCGTCATTCCCAGGCAGCATCGCCATGGTGCAGGGTCAGCCGGCCAAAGTGTCTTCAGAAGGCGTCACCACCAGCCTCTACTTCCGGGAACAGAAAGACATGGCGAATGCCTATGGCGAAGAGATCGGCAAGATCATGGCCTATCTCACCAGCTGCTTCGGTCTTCCGCCGCAAGCCGGGCTCACCGTAGTTGAGACAGAGAGCGGGACGCCGAACGGATACTCCGCACCGGGAATCATTTTCCTTTCGCCTCGTTCGATTGGAAAGCAGGTGAATGCCCGCCTGCTGTCGAATCAAATCGCCCGTCAGTGGTGGGGCGCGCTGGTCTCGCCGGCCAGCCGCAATCATCTTTGGCTGCAAAACGGCATGGCGCGCTACGCGGAATTTCTCTACCTGGAACACGTGAATGGCGTCGCCGCGCTGGAGGCAGAAGTTCGCGATACCTATGTGGAGGCGCTTACCGTAGACAATATTCCGCTGATTCAGTCGTCGCGGCTTGAGGACTATTCTCCCGAATATTGGGCCGCCACCGCCGGGAAGGGAGCCGCCGTCCTGCACATGCTTCGCTCCATCATGGGCGACGATAAGTTCGGCCAATTGGTGAAGATGGTGCCGGACAAGTACAGTTGGAAATCCATCACTACCGAGGATTTCCGCAAAGTGGCCGAACAGGTCTCCGGTCAGAATCTGCAATACTTCTTCATTCAATGGATTGAATCCAACGGAGCGCCCGAGTTCAAGCTGGAATACACTGTTTTCCGCACGCAGAAAGGTTTCCGCGTGATGGGCAAGATCTCGCAGGATCTGGATACCTTCCGCATGCCGGTGGATTTGAAGATCGAGACCGAAGGCAATCCCGAAGAGAAGCGCGTTGAGGTTGTGGGTACTTCTTCGGAATTTCTGGTGGATACTTTCGGTAAGCCGAAGCGCGTCACAATCGACCCAGGCAATCACATGCTGCGGTTCAGCAACCCGGTGCGGGTCGCCGTGGCGATTCGCAAGGGCGAGCAGTTCGCCGAAGTCGGAGAGTACACTGAGGCGCTGAAGGAATACCAGAAGGCGTTGGATGTCACCCGCGGTAGCTCACTGGCACATTACCGCGTGGCACAGGTGTTCATGTTGCAGAACAACTACCAATCGGCTGCCAACGAGTTCCGCGAAGCGCTGAACGGCGATCTGGATCCGAAGTGGACCGAGGTCTGGGCTCATATCAATCTGGGGCAGATCTTCGACGTCACCGGCCAGCGCGAACGCGCGGTGAATGAATACCAACTGGCCACGCGAACCAAGGACAATACCCAGAACGCTCAGGAAGAGGCGGCGAAGTACATGAAGAAGCCTTTCGAGCGGCAGCGGCCGAAAGAATAGTCAGCTTGGACGGCGGTCCCCCTGGACCGCGCCGGACGCCCCGTCCGGCTCTGAACTACTTTTCTTTGAGTAATCGAAGATCATCTTCCAGCTCATAGATCCGATCTTCCATCACCTTCACCGGCTTGCCGGCGGCCTGCGTCTCGGCAAGCTTCTTCTTGTGTTTTTCGATCTGCTTCTCAAGCGCGGCGATTTTGGGCGATGGCAGCGAAGGCGGCGCCGGTGCCTCGGTTTTCAACACCGCCGGCTTGGCTTTGGCAGGCCGGACTTTGCTGGACTTCGAAGGCAAAGCGATCTTCTCACCGAAATCCTCAAGCAGTTCACGCTGCAACTGAAGCAGTTCCGTGGCGAGCTCATTGAACCTCGCAATCAGTTCTTTCTTCGCCTGATTTCTCAACTTCAGGTAGCTATTCTTCGCTTCGCGATATTGATCTATGGTGGTGGACATGAGTAGATTCTGAAAACTTGCAGCAACGGTCATTATAGATCCCGTGTCTTATAACCGAATCTTCGCAATACGGCGCGCCCCTCACTGCCTAGCAGAAACGCCGCGAACCTCCGGGCGGCATCCAGATGCTGCGTCTTAGCCGTGATGCCCAACTCTTGCACAATCGGCTCATGCAGGTTCTCATCGACGGGCATGACGGTTCCGGCCTCTTTCAACACCAATGAATATGCGGTGAACACGGCGTCCG
>JANXXV010000321.1 GCA_025350445.1 Bryobacteraceae bacterium
CGGCGCTTTGCGGGACATGAGTGTTGTCGATGGAGTCCAGACCGCGCCCGCATCCACCCACTCAGTGAGCGTCGAGATCTCTGCGCTGCTCAGCGGTTGACCGCTCATCGGCATTCGCGGCAGCAGCTTTCCGCTGACCCGCCGGATTAGCATACTGCCCGCGCTGTCGCCGGCGACGATGGATGGCCCGCCCGCTCCGCCCTTGAGCAGTTCCGCGCGCGTATTTACCGACAAACCGCCCAGCCCGCGTTCTCCGTTATGGCAACCGGAGCACCTCGCGACTAAAATGGGATGCACGTCCCGGGCGAAGTCGACCGGCGCGGCTGTCCCGATTCCGGTCGAGACGAGAGTCACGAGTAGCGATTTGAGATTCATGCGAAGACTACACTTTGAGTTTACTAAATGGGAGATACGCGATGTGGAATGACGACGAACAATTGTTCGCCATGATGCGGCAAAAGCTGTTTACCGCCGTGGTTGGGGACGTGATGGATAAGCTGGGGCTTCTGCACCAGTTTCTGCCGCCGTCCATCCGTCCGTTGCACGACGAGATGGTGGTGTTAGGCCGGGCGATGCCGGTGCTGGAAATCGATTCGGATACCCCGCCCGCCAAGCCCTTCGGACTGATGCTGGAAGCGCTGGACAGCTTGCGGAAAGGCGAAGTATACCTGGCCGCGGGGGGATCGCCGAACTATGCCATGTGGGGCGAATTGATGTCTACGCGCGCCATGCAGTTGGGCGCCACCGGTGCCGTGATGATGGGTTGTTCCCGCGATACCCCGCAAATCCGCGCGCTGCGCTTCCCCACGTTTTCCAGGGGAAGTTATGCGCAGGACCAGGCGCCGCGCGGACATGTGGCGGACTTCCGTTTGCCGGTGCGGATTGGCGAGGTAGTGATTGAGCCCGGCGACATCCTGTTCGGCGATGTGGATGGCGTGCTGACCATTCCCAGAAAGGCGGAGACGGAGGTTCTGACGCTCGCCCTGGAGAAGGCTGAAAAAGAGAACCTTGTAAGAACCGCGATCGAAAACGGCATGAGCACCGTGGAAGCGTTAGCCACTTTCGGCGTTATGTAATCACGTTTTGCGGCTTGCCCCGCAGGAAAGCCGCGACGTTCGCGACCCCAATTTCCAGCAGCCGGGCGCGCGCTTCCTGCGTGGCCCAGGCGACGTGAGGCGTCACCAGGCAGTTCTTCGCGTGGAGCAGAGGGTGATCCGCCGGTGGAGGCTCCACCGAAAGAACATCCAGTCCGGCTCCCGCGATCAGGCCTTGATTCAGCGCATCGGCTAAGTCTTGTTCTTCCACCAGCGGACCGCGCGAGGTGTTGATTAGCAGTGCCGTTCGTTTCATGCGCCGAAGACGTTCGGCGTTCACGATTCCTTTGGTGCCGGGAGTCAAAGGGCAGTGCAGGCTGACCACATCGGACGTGCTGAAAAGCTCATCCACCTCCACCCAAGGGCCGGCCGAGCGGGAGTTCGATGCTGCGATCACCCGCATTTGAAATGCTTCGGCGATGCGCGCTACTTGTTGGCCGATCCGTCCGAAGCCCAGGATGCCCATGGTCTTTCCAGCCAGTTCAGTCATCGGCGCTTTCGTGAAGCACCAGTCGGGATTCGCCGACCATTCGCCGGATCGCGCGGCTTCACTATGCAGCCTGACCTTGTGGCACAACTCCAGCAGCAGCGCGAACGCACCTTGCGCAACAGAGGCAGTCCCGTAGTTTGGAATGTTCGTCACCACAATGCCCCGGGCTGTGGCTGCCGCCGTATCGATAATGTTGTAGCCGGTGGCCAGCACGCCGATGTGGCGCAGCCGGGGCAGTTGCTGAATGGTCCCGGCCGACAACGGCGTCTTGGTCGTAAGAACGATCTCCGCGCCGCGGGAACGCTCCACAATCAGCGAGTCTGGAGTCCGGTCGTAAATCTTCAGCGAGACCAACTCCTCCAGCGGCTTCCACGATAGATCGCCCGGGTTGATGACGAAGCCGTCCAGAATCACGGTATGCATTTTGTCCAGTATAGTTTTAGGAACATGCGCAACTCGTATTTGGCTTTGTTCGTGATTTTCGTAGCGGTGTTGCCGGGTGAGACGCTAGACCTTTTTGAAGGCGGGAAAGAAGGCTACACCACCTACCGCATTCCCGGTATGGTGGTAACCAGGCGCGGCGTGCTGCTTGCGTATGCCGAGGCGCGGAAGACCGCGGCGGGTGATTGGGACAACATCGATGTGGTGATGCGGCGCAGTAAAGACGGCGGCAAAACCTGGGGCCCGCGGCAGATTCTGGCGGACGCCGGTGATCTGGCCGCGAACAATCCTGTGGCGATCGCCGATCGCAACGGCGCCGTCCACTTCCTGCACTGTGTCCACTACGCCCGCTGCTTTTACCTGCGCAGCGCCGACGACGGCGCCACGTTCAGCAAGCCGGTGGAGATCACGGCAGTCTTCGAGCAATTCAGGCGCGAATATAACTGGAACGTGATCGCCACTGGTCCGGGCCACGGCATCCAGCTTCGGAACGGACGCCTTCTAGTCCCGGTATGGTTGTCGACCGGTGGCAAGGCGCACCGGCCCTCCGCCGTATCTTCCATCTACAGTGACGACCATGGGACAACCTGGAAACGCGGCGAGCTTGTTCCGAACATTCTGACCAACATGAGTGAAACGGTGCCGGTGGAATTGACCGATGGCCGTGTGATGTTCAACATCCGCAGCGAGGCTCCAGAGCACCGCCGCGCCATCTCATTCAGCAAAGACGGCGCTAGCGGTTGGACCCGGCCGGTTTTCGACGAGGCATTGAACGAGCCGGTCTGCATGGGCAGCATCATTCGATTTCCTAACAGGCACACGAGCAGGATCTTGTTTGCCAATCCGGATTCGCTCTCGGAGCGCCGGAACCTGACTGTCAAAATGAGCTACGACGAAGGTAAGACGTGGCCCGTTTCGAAGGTACTGGATGAGGGCCGCAGCGGGTATTCAGACCTGGCGGTAGGCATCGGCGGAACCATCTTTTGCTTATATGAACGCGGGAGCAGCGCGGAACACAGAGTTGAATATCTGACGCTGATGCAATTCCGCCTGGACTGGCTAACTAGCCGATAATAAATGGAAATGATCAGGCGGCCTCTTAAATCACGCAGCAACCAGTGGGCCGTGTCGGCAGCGCAGTGGCTTGCGGGCGTCCCGGTCCGCCCCAACTACATTTCCCTGCTGAGTGTCGTCTTCGCCGCAGCCGCGGGAGTGAGTTTGCTGTTCGAATACTTTCTGGCCGCCGCCGCGCTCATCCAACTAAGATTGCTATGTAACCTGCTTGATGGAATGGTGGCTATTGAAGGCGGGCTGAAATCGAAGCCGGGTGAGGTCTACAACGATTTGCCGGATCGCATTTCCGATGCCGTGATTCTGATTCTTGCAGGCTACTCTATTTCGTGGCCCGCCTGGGGCAGAGAACTCGGCTGGAGCGCGGCGTTGCTGGCGGTCATGACCGCCTACACTCGTGTGCTCGGCGGGGCCGTGGGCCTCCCTCAGGATTTCTGTGGACCGATGGCGAAGCCGCATCGCATGGCGGTTCTCACCATCGGGGCAATCGGCGCGGCGATTGAGTCCGGAATCGGCGCAACGCCCCGCTCGCTGGCCATCGCGATGGGAATTATTGTGGCGGGGTCCATGGCCACCACGGTGCGGCGCACCGCGCGAATCGTCCACCAACTGGAGCGCAGTACATCATGATCGCAGCCGGCATCAGAACTTCTACCGAGCACTCCTTCACCACCTGGGATGGCGTGGAACTGTTCTATCGCGCGTGGCTCCCCGGCACTCCAAAACAAAAAGCGCTGATTCTGTTTCACCGGGGTCACGAGCACTCCGGCAGGTTTCAGGAAACAGTGGACCTGCTCGATCTGCCGGAATTCTCGATCTTCGCCTGGGACGCCCGCGGACACGGCCGCTCGCCCGGGGAAAGAGGCTACGCGGAAAGTTTCAGTTGCGTGGTGAAAGATGCCGATGCGTTCGTGAAACACATTTGCAGCCGGTACCGGATCCCAATGGAGAACACCGGCATCCTGGCGCTAAGCGTTGGCGCGGTGGTGCTCAGCGCCTGGGTGCACGATTACGCTCCGCCCATCCGCGTGCTGGTGCTGGGCAGCCCCGCGCTCCGCGTGAAGCTATACGTGCCCTTCGCCCTGTTTTTCCTGCGCCTGCAATTGATGGTGCGGGGCAAGGCGTTCGTGCAGAGCTACGTGAAGGCGAAGATGCTCACGCACGACCCGGCGGAATGCGAAAGTTACGCGAATGACAAGCTGATCACGCGGTCCATCGCGGTGAATATTTTGATCGGCATGCACGACACGGCGACTCGCCTGATGGCGGATGCCAGCGCGATTCTGCCGCCCACGCTGGTGCTGACTTCCGGCAAGGACTGGGTGGTCAAGCTCCCGCCGCAACGGGAGTTCTTCTGGAAGCTGGCTTCTCCGCACAAGCAGATGCAGGAATACCCCGGCTTCTTCCACGATCTTTTTCATGAACTCGGCCGGCGCGAGCCCATTTCCAAATCGCGTGAGTTCATCCTGCATGCCTTCGCGTCCGCCTACTCACCTCAGAGCCTCGCCAAGGGGGAGCGAAACCGGCCGGAATTCGAGCGGCTTTCGCAAAAGCTTTCGCCGTTTTCGCCCGCCGGCTTATTCTGGGGCGCGCAGCGGTTGTTCCTCAAGTCGATCGGCAGATTGAGCAAGGGTGTGCAAATCGGCTGGCGCTACGGCTTCGATTCCGGAGACTCCCTCGATCACGTATATCGCAACAAGCCGCGGGGCATCACCCCGCTGGGCTGGCTGATCGATAGCATTTACTTAAGCAGTCCAGGGTGGAAGGGGATCAGGCAACGCAAGGTTCATCTGAAGTCTTTGCTCCGCCGGACGATTGAGCAGGACCATCTGCAGGGCAAGGCTGTCCGGCTGTTGGACGTGGCGGCGGGCGGAGGGCGCTACGTGCTGGAGACCATGCGCGAATTGTCCGCCATTCCGATGACCGCCGTGCTTCGCGATTGGTCGCCGTCCAATGTGGAAGCCGCCGCCCGGTTGGCTGAGGAACTCCAGTTGAAGAACGTGTCGGTGGGGAAGGGCGACGCCTTCGATCGCGGGTCGCTGGCTTCCATCAACCCTCGTCCATCCATCGCCATTGTCTCCGGACTGCATGAACTGTTCCCCGATAACCGGATGGTGGCGCGTTCTCTGCTGGGAATCTCCGAAGCCCTCATCGAAGATGGATACCTCATCTATACGAATCAACCGTGGCATCCGCAGCTCGAAATGATCGCCCGCGTGCTGGACAATCGCGAAGGGAAACCTTGGGTCATGCGATGCCGGGCACAGGCGGAAATGGACGAGCTAGTGCGGGCAGCGGGCTTCACGAAGCTGGATATGCTGATTGACGAACAGGGAATCTTCACCGTATCGCTCGCACAGCGGAGAAATGATGATGGCAAGCGATAACACCGCAACAGCTTGGAACGCCGGCGTGGCGCTTGGGCCGCGCCACTTTTCTCCAGCGTTTCGGGGCGCCGGGGTAGCGGCGCATTGACGGCGCGAGTCCATCCTTGCGCCGGACTGCTGGCCTCACTTGCCAGGCTCATCACCGGCGCCAACACGCGGTGGATCGATTGTCCCCCGGAACAGCGGCAGCGGCTCTATTTCGCCAACCACACCAGCCATCTGGATTTTGTTGCGCTCTGGGCCGCCCTTCCGGAACCAATCCGCAACCGGACGCGCCCGGTGGCAGCACGGGAATATTGGGAGCGGAACCGCGTGCGGTCTTACCTGGCGACGAATGTTTTTCAATCCGTAATGGTTGCAAGGCCCGAACCGGCGGTGGAATGGAATGGGTTCGGACTCACT
>JANXXV010000322.1 GCA_025350445.1 Bryobacteraceae bacterium
GTTCCGGTTTCCGGAGTTCACCAACAGCGATGTAACGTTGACGAATTGCAAGATTATTCAGGGGCCAAACATCGCCGACCATGCGCTGGCGATGCTGCTTTCCTTGACGCGCAATCTAAATCTGATTGTGGCCGCGCGAACAAACGAGAAATGGGAGCGGGACAAGTATCATCCGCTGGAACTGCGCGGGAAGACGGCGCTGATTGTGGGGATGGGCGGCATTGGACAGCAGATTGCCCAGCGGGCGCATGCCTTTGGGATGACGGTGATCGGCGTGGATCCGAAGGAGATTCCGCTGAATCCGTATGTTAGCAGGATGGTGTTTCCGGACCGCATCGATTCGGTGATTCCGCTGGCGGATGTGGTGTTCATTTCGGCTCCGCATACGCCGCAGAGCGAAGGGATGATCGGGCCGAAGCAGTTTGAGCTGATGAAGAAGGGCGCCTACTTTATTGCTGTATCGCGCGGAAAGCTTTACGATACGCCGGCGCTGGTGAAGGCGCTGGATTCGCAGCGCCTGTCCGGGGCTGGTTTGGATGTCACGAACCCGGAGCCGCTGCCGCCGGGGCATGCGTTGTGGAAGTTTGAAAATGTGATTATCACGCCGCACATTGCCGGGCAATCCGACGGGGTGCAGGCGCGGCGGGTGGATTTGATCAAAGAGAATATCGCGCGGTTTGACCGGGGCGAGCAGATGTTGAACGTGGTGGATAAGAAGAAGGGGTATTAGCGGGGCGTCTATCCGACCGCCCATCCTGCTGCTATCCCCCTCACAAAGTTCCGGCGCCCCCGCATTAATTCTCTGTAAGCTTCGGAACAAGTCGCTATTCTTAGGGTTGAGGCATTTGGAGGCACAAAAGAATGGTGCGGTTTCACTGGCTTACGATTTCCCTCTTAGTACTGGCGACGGCGTCCCTGGCAAGCGCCGCCGAGGCGCTTGATCCGCCTTCTCGTGTAGCCCGTTTGAACTATCTGAGTGGCACCGTCTCTTTTCAGCCTGGCGGATTGGATAACTGGGTCCCTGCGGTGGTAAATCGGCCGCTGACGACGGGTGACCAGATGTGGGTGGACGATGGCGCCCGGGCCGAATTGCATATCGGCTCCACGGTCTTCCGCGTTGCCTCAGCCACCAGTTTCGACATATTGAATCTGAGTGATAACAGTACGCAGATCAAGCTTTCGGTAGGCTTGCTCACCGTGAGGGTCCGTCATCTGGACGACCAGGAAGCGCTTGAGGTGGACACTCCGCAGGGTTCCATCTCGGTGTTGCGGCCCGGCGAGTACCGCATCGAAGCAAGATCCGATGGACAGGTCACCATAGTTACTTCCCGCGGGGGCGATGCCGAAGTGAACGGAGGAGGTAGCGCGTTTACTCTGCATCCGCGTCAAACGGCGCGGCTCAGCGGCGCGGACTCCATGACCTATGACGTCACCGATGCGCGCCCGCGCGATGGATGGGACGATTGGTGCCTGCAGCGCGACCAGCGCGAAGACCGTGCGGCCTCGAATAAATACGTCTCGCGCGAAATGATTGGCTATGAAGATCTGGACGAGAACGGATCCTGGCGCGACGTGCCGGGTTATGGCGCCGTCTGGACCCCTCGTGTTGTTGTCGCAGGGTGGGCGCCTTACCGCTACGGCCACTGGGCTTGGGTTGAGCCGTGGGGGTGGACCTGGGTAGACGATGCTCCCTGGGGATTTGCGCCGTTCCACTACGGCCGGTGGGCTTTTGTGCAGTCCAGTTGGGTATGGGTGCCGGGAGCGGTTGTTGCCCGCCCCGTGTATGCGCCGGCGTTGGTGGCTTTTGTTGGCGGCGCCCATTTTAGCCTGTCCATCTCCGTGGGAGGCGGCAGTCCCGGCGTTGCATGGTTCCCGCTTGGGCCGCGCGAAGCTTACGTGCCGGCTTATCATGTCAGCCCCACCTATGTACGCAATGTGAATATCACGCACGTCACCAACATCACGAACGTCACTAACGTTACAAATGTGAACGTCACGAATAACAACACGACGAATGTGCGCTATGTGAACCAGACGGTACCGGGCGCGATGACCGCGGTATCGAGCCAGGCGTTCACGGGTTCCAGACCGGTGGCGCAGGCCGCCGTTCCGGTGAACGCGCAGATGGCGGCTTCAGCGCAGGTGCAGGCGAGTGCGGCCGTCGCTCCCAGGCCGAGTAGCGTGATGGGAATGAATGCCGAGCGGGCGTCTTCAGCGGCTCGGCCGCCCGCGGGTGTGATGAACCGCCAAGTTGTTGTGAAGACCGCGCCCCCAGCGGCTCCAGTAGCGTTCAGTAGCCGTCAACCGGCCCTGCAAGCAAACCCGGGCCGTCCGGTAGATCCTCAAACGATGTCTACGCTGCAGCAATCTCAGCGGAGTGTACGTCCGCAAATCGTGCGCCGGCAACTCGCGTCGCCGGTGCAGACGCAATCCAATTCAGCCCCGGCGATCCGCCCCAATCGTCCAACGTCAGTGGACGCTGTTAATCCAACGCCGAACCGCCCGCCGCTGGCGGATGTTGTGCATCCGAACCCAAATCGTCCGGCGGCGGTGGAAGCCGTGAATCCAAGGCCGATTCATCCTGCGTCGGCGGATGCTGTGAATCAACGCCCCGTTCGTTCCCCGGCGACGGCACCCGCCGCACGTGAGATTCATCGGGACGTGATTCAGGAACGGAAGGCTGAACAGCGCAACGAAGAGCAACTCAAGCGCGACGAGCATCCCGCGAAGAAGATCGAGAAGGAAAAGGAAAAGCTTTAAATGTGGCGGGCATCCGGTCGAACAAGGTTGGACCAAGCCAACCCGGTCGAAGCTTGGCTTGCGTTACAGAGCCGCTACGAGTCAATCCGGCAGATGTAGCCGCTGTTCGCGCTGCCGTTGTCTTTCGCGCCCGGGGCTATGCCCGCGTCGCAATAGTACATCTTGCCCTTGTACATATCCATGCCGTGCGGGTCTGGGTCTACCCCTTTATTCAGCTTGATCTCATCCAGGATCTTGCCGTCCGCCAGGTTCAGCTTTTGGATTACGTAGTCGGTGGAGTGGACCACCCAAATACCGGGAGGGTCCCACGCCAAGCCGTGCGCGCGCTCAAGATGCACCGGAACCTTGCGGATCACCTTGAATGTCTTCGCGTCCACCTGGGCGATGACTTTCCACTTGAAACACGTCATCCAGATCGTGTCTTCGTGATAGAGCAGCCCGTGCAGGCCGCCGCCGTCCGGGTTTGGATAGCGGGCGATTGTCTTTCCGGTTGCCGGGTCTACCTTAATAACCTCGCCGGATTTGGCATCGGTTGGCTTCGGATCGCGGTAAGTTGCCTTGCCGTTTGCAGCCATCCAGAGGAACCCCCCGCCATAGGCGATGCCGCTGGTGTTCGAAGACTCGGTCTCCACCTTCTTCAACACTTTGCCGGTCTTCCAATCGACCAGATAGGCGCGGTCTGTAACCTGTTCGCCTACCCACAAGCCTTCCGGGGTGGACTCAAGACCGTTGGGATGGCCGTCGGGCGACTTGAAAAGTTTCGTTACCTTAACGCCTTCGCGGGCCAACAGGGGCGCGGCGATCATGGAACCTAGAAAAGTTCTGCGTTGCATGGTGACTGTTATCCTTTCGCGATTTGTGGAATGAGTTCGCCGTACACATCGGTCAGACGCATGTTCCGTCCGTTGTAGAGATACGTCAATTTCAAGTGGTCCATTCCCAGCAGGTGCAAAATGGTGGCGTGAAGATCGTGGATGGAGATGGGCTGCTCTTCTGCTTTGTAGCCGAATTCGTCGGTGCTGCCGATGATCTGTCCTCCTTTGATCTTTGCGCCCGCCATCCACATGCTCATGGCGCCGGGGTTATGGTCGCGGCCAAGGCCCCGCTGCGAGATGGGCATACGGCCGAATTCGCCGTGCCAGGTGAGGAGAGTGCTGTCGAGAAGTCCGCGGCCTTTGAGGTCGGTCAGCAGGCCGGCGATTGGGCCATCCACTTCGGCTGCGTGCTTGGTGTGGTTCTTCTTCACGTCTTCATGGGCGTCCCAGGTGTCTGTGTTTTGATTGCCCAGACCGCCGTGATAGAGCTGCACGAAACGGACACCGCGTTCGATCAGGCGGCGGGCAATCAGGCACTGGTGGCCGAAGGGTTCGGTCACCGGGTTGTCCAGGCCGTATAGCTTGCGCGTGGCGGGGCTTTCCTTGCTGAGGTCAACGGCTTCCGGGGCGCATCCCTGCATGCGGTATGCGAGTTCGTACGACGTGATTCTTGCGGCCAGTTCGGAACTGCCCGGGTACTTCTGCATGTCCATCTCGTTCAGCTTGCCTAGCAGGTCCAGCCGGGCGCGCTGTTGTTCGGGGCGCACGTCCTCAGGCGGTTTCAGATCGATGATGGGGCTGCCG
>JANXXV010000335.1 GCA_025350445.1 Bryobacteraceae bacterium
TCCGCGCCGATGTTTGACAGATCTGGTCCAAGCAATCCGCCGCGGCCGTCGATCATGTGGCAGGTACTGCAATCCGCCCTGCTTCGGAAGACTTCGCCGCCGTGTTCAACATCGCCGGCGACAAACTCGTCGGAGGCAGTAGCGCGCAGGCTGCGAATATAGGCCACCACCTTCCAGACATCGTTATCGGGAAGTCCGGCGGGAGGCATCAGCGTTCCGGGGATTCCGTTTTTGACCGCGCCAAACAGATCGTCGTCGCTGTTTCGCAGGTAGCGCCGCGCCGCCGCCAATGCCGGTCCACGATCTCCGACTGTTCCGTCGAGTCCGTGGCAAACGGTACACGAACCGTTGTAAAGCTGCCGCCCCCCCTCAATCGCTTCGCTGCCGCGGCCAAGCGGATTGGTGCCGGCGGGACGCGCGCGCCTGCCTGCGCGCCCCCGCGCTTGCGCAAGGGCGGCTATAGGCGGGTTTACGAAGCGGACGGTGCCGAAGGCCTCGGGTGTGTGGAAGGATCGAATGCCGGCCGGAATGGGGGACCAGGTGCTGTCCTGCGCGTTGGTGATGCCACCGGTTCGCATCAGATTCAGCCGCCATTCATCGCCGTCTTGCGGTGGTGTGTGCGGCGCATCGCGGACGAAATTGCGCAATGGAATGGCCAGCTCCACGGACCAGTGATTGTCCTGCGGCGATTCCTCTTTGAGCGGGAGCCCGTGCAGTGAGGTCCGGTAGATTACTCCTTCGGGTTCCCACGTCGCGGGGCCCGTCCACCAGTCCGTGCGGCAGCGGTTCAGCATTGTGCCGATGGCGTTGATTTCGAATGTGTAATAGTTCTTGGGCTTGCCGGTGTTTGGACTTAGGAAAATCTCGACGCAATCGTCTTTTGAAACCGGACCGTGCCGCTGCGTGACTTTGGCCGAGATATGCTTGTCGTGGCAAAAGTAGCCGACATAGAGGTTATCTTTGTCCCACATCATCTTCGCGACAGTGGGTTCCCGCTCGCCCTCTTTCCACCAGTTGAAGTGGAAGTCTCCGACCGGTTGCGCGCGTTGCCACGCGGCATCGTCAAGCTTGCCGTCTATGAGGATGGGCGAAGTTGCGCGCACGATGTCATAGCGGGGAAGGGATTCGGCGCGAACGTTTGGAATCGTAATGGCCAGTAACACCGCGATCACGGCTAGCATCCCGACATTCTACATCCATGGCAGTGTTCCGGTTCAGCAGGAAATGGAAGAGGGTGCGGGACAGGAATGAAAGGCCGGGTAGGAATTTAAACCGGCGGTAACTGGCTCAACTTCCGGTAAGCTAAGCTGACGTACTGGCATTCGGCACTCGGACAAGATCTCGTAATCCTTTGCGATGGGCGTCAATCCTCCGGCTACGTATCATTTATGGGTGGCGTGATCGCTATGGGTGGCGTGATCGCGTATGGAGGCGTGATCGCGCTACAACCAGGCCGCCGCCATCAGACTCGCATCGGGCACCGCGGAGCCCAGGCCCTTGCGGTAGGCAATTCGGGCGGTTTCGCCGGCATCGACATCCCCAGGCCACCTTCAGGCACAGCGGGGCACCCGACGCTGTCCGAATATTCGAAGTCCGAGTCCGGGCAGGATGCGCCATTCGCGCCGCCGATCTTTCGCGCTGAAAGAATATTCATAACCGGGTATGTGCTTGAGTCAGGTGAGTATGGTCTCGCAAGCATTTCGTGTGGCTGGCGCATTGAACCTTCGTCCCGCGCAGTCCAGGGGGACTGCCCCACCCGAGTTGCTGCCATGGCAATTACGAGTTGCTGCCATAGCAATTACGAGCTGCTGCCATGGCAATTACCTGAGTGAAGCACATACCCAGCTATTCATATTACAGACAGGGGCAACTTGCTGCTGCGCTCGTTTCGCATATTCCATGACTCTGCGTGTCCGCGGCGCCGACGGCCAGTGGTTCACGTACTCCACTCGCTGGTATCAAGGAAATCAGGTTCCTGAGCAACTGAGGCTTCCGCTAAACGTGGGGGCGCCACGCCGCCTCACGGGCGATCGGCGGAAGCAAGGGGTAGAATTAACGGTCGAGGATTCAACCATGCGACTCCCTCTTATCTTGACCTTCTCCGTAACCCTTGGTGCAGCTTGCGCCGTCAACGCCCAATCCTGGCAGCCTCCGGCCGACGCGCAGCGTTGCCCGTCCAAATGGGGCGCAGGCGATCAGCGCGGCTCCGCCAACCTGATGAAGCCCCAAACCGTGCTGCGAGCCTCACGGCTGATCCGCACCGGGGAAGTGATCGAACTCGGCCACGTGTTAAATGCATCGATGCCGCTTTCGGCCGGCCGGCGCTTTGAGTTGCTTACCAAGCGCACCAATATGACTCCGGGATCCAACCGCCGCGGCAGCAATGAAGAACTTGTGATCGCCGAGATCGGGCAAGTGGGCACGCAGTTTGACGGCTTCAGCCACCAGACCATCGGCAATAGCATGTACAACTGTTTCAAAGTCGACGAGATCTCAACCCGCACCGGCTTCACCAAACTGGGCATTGAAAATGCCGGGTTCCTGATGACCCGCGGCGTTCTTATCGACGTGGCGGCTCTAAAAGGCGTCGACACGTTGCCGGACACATACGAAATTACAGTCGAGGACTTGCAGGCGGCCCTGA
>JANXXV010000359.1 GCA_025350445.1 Bryobacteraceae bacterium
ATCCGGCCTGAGGATATTGAGGCGACGATTTATTCCGCGCTGGGGATCGATTGGACCAAGCAGATCGATAGCCCGCTGGGCCGCTCGTTTGAGTACGTTCCCTTCTCCGGCCAGGATTTGTACGGTCCGATCAACGAACTCTGGTAGCGCGCCTGTTATCCCGGTCAGCTCCGGTGGTGCGTGCCTCGACCCTGCTAATGATTTCTCGAAATCCCCGGTTGGCGAGCCGCGGCCGAACGCAAAGACGTACCGTCTGATTAACTGGTTCTGCCGGCAGATCGCCTGCTATCCCGGCGATCGCTCTTGAACAGCGTCAGGCTGCCCAGGAACGCGCCCAACGCCCCGGCAATCAGCGCAAGCACCGCGTAGAACTCGTCTTTGTTTGTAAATGCATAAGGCAGAATGAGAAATCCGCGCGCCATCATCCCGAAGACAACCAGCGTCCAAAGCGGGAACAGATAGCGGAAGACGCCCGTTACCGCAAGTGCGTTGGCCGCCAGGCCGGCAATACTGCCATAAAACACCCAGTGGATCAGTTCGTCCCCTTTCCATGGAAACATCGCCAGATTCAGCGTATGTACGTCGCTCGCGATTGCAACACCCGAAATAGCGAAGAGGATCAGCGCGAGGACAAAATGGTACAGGTAACTATACAGACGCAGTAGTGTGGCCATCGGAAATAAACGGTTATTGTATCAAGCTTCCACCTCCCGGTGATGACGGCGCGGAAGTTTTGTCGCGGCATGGGCGCAGTTCAAAATTCCGCCACGACAACTCACGCTGGCACGAGACAGGGCATGCCAGGCCTTGTGATAGAATTCCTCCAGCCAGTCGTTGGCTTGGGGTAAAGAATGATCTCGGGGATTCGAATCGCTCTCATTGTGTCATTTGCGGTCGCCTTTTCGTTGAACGCGCCGGCACAGCAATCCACCGCGCGTTTATTGGGAACGGTTACGGATCAAACCGGAGCGGTGATAGCCGGCGCAACTGTTCGCGCCGTCAGTGTGGCGACCTCCATCGAACGCACTGCCCGGACCGATGATTCGGGCGAATACTCCATCAACGCGCTCCCCATCGGCGAGTACTCGGTGACCGGCGAGGCTTCCGGTTTCAAAAAAGCTGCCGTACGCAACCTTATTTTGCAGGTGAGCCAGGAGGCGCGCCTTGACTTGCAGATGACGCTCGGCTCCGCCACCGAGAGCGTGCAAGTAGATGCGCAGACGCCGCTGCTGGTTACCGACAGTTCCTCCGTGGGCCAGGTGATAGAAAATAAGACGATAGTGAACATGCCGTTGAACGGCAGAGCGTTTTGGCAATTGGCTCAGCTTACGCCCGGCGTGGTGTTCACCCCCGGAGGCTCTGACATTAGCGCTGGCGGACAGGGCATTCGCGCCACCCGCATCGGTCTGCGCATCAGCGGCAGCAGCCGCCTCGCCGGAGGATGGTTTCTAGATGGCTTCGACATCACCGAGTATGAGCTTGGCGCTACCAGCATCGCTCCCTCCACCGACGCGCTGGAAGAGTTCAAGGTAATGGCCGGAGGCATGAGCGCCGAGTATGCACTGCCGTCCATTATTAATGCGGCGCTCAAAAGCGGTGGCAACGCAGTTCATGGAAGCCTCTACGAATTTCTGCGAAACGAGAAGTTGGAGGCTCGTAACTTCTTCGCCCAGAGCAGAACCCCGCTCAAGCGGAATCAGTTTGGGACAACCCTGGGCGGTCCAATCAAGCGCAACCGCGTATTCTTTTTCACCGATTACGAAGGCAGCCGCACACGCCAGGGCAGCACCTTCAATTCCGTGGTGCCCAGCGTGAAGGAACTGGCCGGCGATTTCGGCGGCGGCCGTCCCATCTTCGATCCGCTCACGACTCGCGAAAACCCAGCGGTCCCAGGTCAGTTCACTCGGCAACAGTTCCCTCTCAACCTGATCCCGGCCAGTCGTCTTGCCTCGCAAGCGCTGTATTTCAAGCCGCTGTTCCCCACTCCAAACAGCGGCGACAGCCGTTTCGTCTACTCCCCCGCCCTGGCGCTCGACAGCGATAAATTCGA
>JANXXV010000382.1 GCA_025350445.1 Bryobacteraceae bacterium
GGACGTATTCGTGCGCCGCCGTCCTGCCCGAGGCGCGCATCGCGATGTAATCCCCGTCCGCTCCGCTATGGTAATAGCCAGCCGAGGCGCTTTTAATCTGGAATGGTTGGAAGCTCGCCTCAGATTTGAACACAAACACGCGGACAGGCATTGGAGAAATGTTCCGGCCTGCCGCCTGTGCAGCAAATACGTTTCGAAACTGTTCCAGTTCCAAAACCACTTCTCTACCGCGCGGTTCCGAGGCATCCGTATACAACTCGAAGTTAGCCGACCTCAAGCGCAGCCATCGCCATTCCGCGCCCGTGCAGAAGACCACTAAGACCAACAGAAGCAACAACACCCGGATTTTCATTGTGGCTTACCGATTCTCCCAGATTTTCAGCGCCGATTTACCAGCACCTCGCCATATGGGTGCTATAGAAATTTTGTATTGGACCGCCACCCGTTCTCTGCATACGCTGGGATATGACATCGCCAGCCCTTATGGAGCCTTATAGTTCGCAAGTCACTCTTCTTCACCGCATTAGTAACATCGTTAGCTCCGAGGTATCTCTAGATGAGATGCTCGGGGAAATCATTGGGTTAACCGTTCAAGTGACAGACTGCGACGCCTGTCTGGTCTATCTGCTGGAACGCGAATCGGGTGAAATCGTACTGCGCGCATCACAGGTTCCGCATGCCGCGGATCTTGGCAATATTCGTATGAAAATGGGAGAAGGCGTCACTGGTTGGGTGGCGGAACACAAGTCCGTTGTGGCGCTGGAAACGAATGCCGGCTCTGACCGCCGGTTCAAACGGTTCCAGACGCTGGTGGAAGACACCTACGATGCGTTCCTGTCCGTTCCGCTGATTGCAAGCGGCGACATCATCGGCGTTATCAACGTGCACCATCGCAAATCGCACAAGCATACTTCGGAAGAAGTGGGCCTGTTGACGTTCATCGGCGAGCAGATGGGCGGAGCCATTTCCAAGTCCGTGCTTTCGGAGGCCAACGCCAGATTGATGGAAGAAACGCTGGAGATGAAACGTCAACTGGAAACCAGAAAGCTGGTAGAGCGCGCCAAAGGTATTCTGCAAAGCAAGTACAAGCTGTCAGAGGAAGAGGCCTACCTCCGGCTGCGCAACGAAAGCCGCCGTCTCCGCAGGCCGATGAAAGATCTGGCCGAGGCCATCATCCTGGCGGAAGATTTGAGCCGCAAGCCTGAGTTCACGGAATCCCACCCCAACTAGTGCTTAGTTGCAGAAATGGGCGTTCCGGATTTTCGAATACCGCTCTCTCACGGTCGCGGCTCGGAAACGCGGTCTGAGCCGCGACCGTGAGGGAGTGGTGCATACGAACTTTTGCAAGCAGGTAATAGCTTGTCTTTTTATTTCCTGGGGCCGTGATTTTTCTTCAAAGACCGCGGCCCCTTTCTTTTTCCGTCACGATCCTGTTACGCCGTTCTTGTACCAACTTCATACTGGTTCGATATCATCGAACACGACAGTGTTTGCAAAGATGACAACCAGTCTACGTATCGTCTGCTTCCTGGCCGCTGTTTTCTGCCTACCCGCGCAGACGTTGGATAAGCCAGTGCGCGCGGTCACCGATCCGGGCGTTGTCACCACTCGCCAGGCCATTACGCCGGCCGGAGTTCCAACCATCTGTCAGGGACGCGTCTAGGGTGTCGCCTTCGCGTCAAATTCCTCCGAACTCTGGGCGCTGAACGCCAGCCGCGTCTATCGCCTCGATTGGAAGCAGAATCGCGTAATAGACAATGTTCCCCTCGAAGGCACACCCGGCTTGCAGGGCATCCGGTTCGATACCGCGACCGGCGTGCCGATCTTCGGCGTAGTGCGCAGCGCGGGCGGCCGGAATAAAGTGGACCTGGGTTCCATCTCCGGCGGCCGCGCTGAATCCATCACCCGGGGAGTGGGCGAGACCCTCAGCGGCGCCTTGGCGGTGGCGCCGAAACCGAATGCGAAAGGGCAGCGCATCGCCGTAATTCCCCTGACGGCACAAAACAAATTGGCGGTGGTGGATCTCACCAGCGGCAAGCTTCTGGGAAGCGTATCCACATCGGGCATCGCTCCATTCGGCGCCGCGCTGAATCACGACGGCACCATTGCCTACGTCACCAACTGGGGCGGCCGCGTAACCAAACAAAACGACATCACCGCACCCACCGGATTAGCCGCGGACGCCGATCGCGTGGCGGTGGATTCCCGTGGAATCGCCTCGTCCGGCACCGTGACACGGCTCGACCTGAACTCGATGAGTATAGCCAACACCATCGCGGTGGAGCTCCATCCCACGGCGATTGTGTGGGACGAAGTCCGCCATCGGATCTACGTGGCAAACGGAAACAAGGACTCGGTCAGCGTCATTGATAGCGAATCGAACCAGGTGGTTCGAACAATCCGGTTGCAGCCTTTTCAAAAGGCCGTGGTTGGCATCGCCCCGACGGCACTTGCGCTTTCGCCGGACGGGAAAAAGCTCTTCGTTGCCTGCGGCGGAATTAACGCCGTGGCACAGATCGACACGCTCTCCGGCAAATTGGAAGGCTTGATTCCCACCGCATGGTACCCGAGTTCGTTATCCATCAGCGAAGACGGAAAGTACCTCGCCATCGGAGCCCTGCTGGGTGCGGGTTCCGGCTGGCGCGACGAGGCCCGGAAGCGTTTCGTCCACTCGAATCGCGGCGCGGTGGCAGTGGTCGAACTTCCCGGCGCGGCGCAACTCACCGACTACAGCACGGCCGTAGCGGAGAACAATCGAGTGCGCCTGGCAGGCTCGGCGCCTGATCCGGAACTGAAACCAAGCCGCACAGTGATGGCCATCCCCAGGCGTGCCGGCGATCCTTCCTCTATTGAGCACGTAGTCTACATCATCAAAGAGAA
>JANXXV010000392.1 GCA_025350445.1 Bryobacteraceae bacterium
GGAGATCGACCGAATCAATGCTCTGCGCGATAAGGCGGGGTTGGCGGCGGAAGTGGCCCGGCTTCAACGGCTGGGCGTGAATGCGTTGTTCCACACGGAATCGGCGCAGGATTTGCGAAACGCATCGGAAGTGATTGCGGAGATGGATCAAGGCGGGCTGGGACTGCCCGAGCGCGACTACTATGTGAAGACCGATGCGAAATCGGTGGAGACGCGTAAAGAGTATGTGGCTCACGTGCAGCGGGTCTTTGAACTAATTGGAAATTCGGCCGATGTCGCGGCTAAGAAGTCGGCCGCGGTGATGAGGATTGAGACTGCGCTGGCGAAAGGATCAATGGATCTTGTCACGCGGCGCGATCCGGAAAAGCTTTATCACCGCATGAATACTAATGACGTGGCAAAGCTTGCGCCCTCTTTTGGATTCGCTAAGTTTCTGGTCGACGTGGGGTTGCCGGGAATTGTGAGCTTGAACGTGGCCGTGCCTGCGTTCTTCACAACGATGGAGGCGCAGATCAAGGAAGTCAGCCTGGACGATTGGAAGACTTACCTCACGTGGCACTACGTTCATGCCTCCACTACGTTTCTGCCCGACGTTTTCGTAAATGAGAACTTCGCTTTTTACGGGAAGCATTTGACGGGAGCCAAGGAGTTGCGCGCGCGCTGGAAGCGATGCGTGGGCGCTGTTGACGGTGACTTGGGGGAAGCGCTGGGTCAGAAGTATGTGGACATGACGTTCGGCAAAGAGGGTAAAGAGCGGACATTGAAGATGGTTCATGCCATTGAGAAGGCGATGCAGAAGGATATCACCGGGATTAGCTGGATGACGCCGCCGACCAAGAAGAAAGCATTCGAGAAGCTGCATGCGGTGGCGGACAAGATTGGTTATCCGGACCAGTGGCGCGACTACAGTAAGCTGACCATTCAGGCGGGCGACGCACTGGGGAATTCTACGCGGGCTAACATTTTCGAGTTCGAACGGCAATTGGCGAAGATCGGCAAGCCGGTGGATAAGCAAGAATGGCAGATGACCCCGCCGACAGTCAACGCCTATTACGATCCGCAGATGAACAATATCAATTTTCCCGCGGGCATCTTGCAGCCGCCTTTCTACGACAACAAGCTGGACGATGCTGTAAACTTTGGCGGCATCGGCGCGGTAATCGGGCATGAGCTGACCCATGGTTTTGACGATCAGGGCCGGCAGTTCGATGCCAAGGGCAATTTGGTGGACTGGTGGACCGAGGCCGACGGTAAGGAATTCGAGAAGCGGGCGGGCTGCATTGAGAAGGAGTATGGCGGTTTCGTGGTGTCCGGCGATTTGAAGCTGAACGGCAAGTTGACCGAAGGCGAGAACGTTGCCGATAACGGCGGGTTGCGTTTGGCGCATATGGCGCTTATGGATGTTTTGGCCGGCAGGAACCCCGCCAAAATTGAAGGACTAACGGCGGAGCAACGCTTCTTCCTGGGCTTCGCGCAGGTATGGTGTACTAACATGCGCGACCAGGCGATGCGGCTGCGGGCGCAGACTGATCCGCATTCCTTGCCGCAGTATCGGGTGAACGGCACAGTATCCAACATGCCGGAATTCCAGAGCGCGTTCTCTTGCAAGATTGGTCAGCCGATGGTGCGCGAAAATGCCTGCCGTGTGTGGTAGTCCGAGAAAAGGGGTCTTTGTGAGAATTTCGACATTGTTCTTGATGGCTGCGTCGCCATGCCTCGCCCAGACTTCGCTCAAACCGGGCTTCGATGTGAATGCCATGGATACCCGCGTGGATCCTTGCGGGGACTTCTACAAGTACGCCTGCGGGAACTGGATCGCCGCCAATCCGGTGCCGGCCGATCAATCTGTCTGGGGCCGTTTTAGTGTGCTGGCCGAGCGCAATCGGACGATTCTGAAAGATATTCTGTAGACGAGTATGGCGAAGGCCACGCGTACTCCGGTGGAGCGGAAGATTGGCGATTACTATGCCGCATGCATGGATGAGCGCGGGATCGAAGCGAAGGGCATTGGACCGCTGAAGCCGGAGCTGGCCAGAATTGCGTCCTTGACCGATAAATCAGCGCTGGCCGAAGAAGTGGTCCGGCTGCACCAGGTGGGGGCTCGTGTGCTGTTTTCGTTTGGTTCGGGACAGGATGCGAAGAATTCTTCTGAAGTGATTGCGCAGGCTGCGCAGGGCGGCCTAAGTCTGCCGGATCGCGATTACTATTTGCGCGAAGACGCGAAGTCAGTAGAACTGCGGAAACAGTTTGTAGCCCATGTGCGGAAGATGATGGAGCTGATGGGGCACCCCGTCGAACAGTCCTCGGCTGAAGCGAAGGCTGTGATGGCAATTGAAACGGCGCTGGCCAAGGGGTCGCTGGATCGCGTTTCGCTGCGCGATCCGAAGAAACGCTACAACCGGATCAGTGTGGCGGATTTCACATCGCTCACGCCTTCGTTCCAGATGACGAAGTATCTGGCGGAAATCGGCGCGCCGCCCGTGGCCTCGTTGAACGTGGTTACGTCTCAGTTTTTCACCACGCTGGAGGCCACGATCAAAGAAACCAGTCTGGACGATTTGAAGACTTACTTGATGTGGCATTACGTGACGGTTTCAGTGAGCATGATGCCGGCGGCGTTTGTGGACGAGAATTTTCAATTCTTTGGAAAAACCTTGACAGGAACGCAGGAGATGCGGGCACGCTGGAAGCGCTGCGTGGAAGCAGTGGATGGCGATCTGGGCGAAGCGCTGGGACAGAAGTATGTGGAACTCACCTTTGGGGCCGAGGGGAAGGAACGGACGCTGAAGATGGTCCACGCGTTGGAAGCAGCCATGGAGAAAGACATCAACGGTTTGGCGTGGATGACTCCGGTGACCAAGAAGAAGGCATTGGAGAAGCTGCATGCGGTGGCGAATAAAATCGGGTATCCGGAGAAGTGGAAGACTTACAGCGACATGACGATTCGGAAGGACGATGCGCTGGGAAACTCATTTCGCGCCAATGAGTGGCAGCGGAAAGAGAGCTTGGCGAAGATTGGAAAGCCGGTGGATTACAAGGAATGGTTCATGAGTCCGCCTACAGTGAACGCCTATTACAGTCCGGCGCAGAATAATATCAATTTTCCGGCTGGCATTTTGCAGCCGCCGTTTTACGACAACAAACTGGATGACGCGGTGAACTTCGGCGCCATTGGCGCGGTGATTGGCCATGAGCTGACGCATGGATTCGACGACCAGGGGCGGCAGTATGATCCAAAGGGGAATCTGCTGGACTGGTGGACGGAGGAAGACGCGAAAGAGTTCAAGGAGCGGGCTTCGTGCGTGGACCGGCAGTACAGCGGGTACACCGCTATCGGCGATTTGAAGTTGAATGGCAAGTTGACGCTGGGCGAAAACGTGGCCGATAACGGCGGATTGCGAATTGCCTATATGGCGTTTATGGATACGCTGGCGAATAAGACTTTACCCAAGGTGGAGGGGTTTACGCCGGAACAGCGGCTGTTTTTGGGATGGGGGCAGATTTGGTGCATCAATACCAAGGACGAAGCGTCCCGGCTTCGTGCCTTGACCGATCCGCATTCGCCCGGGCAGTATCGGGTGAATGGGACGGTGTCTAATATGCCGGAGTTTCAGAAAGCGTTTGCGTGTAGGCAGGGGCAGCCAATGGTACGGGAGAATGCCTGCCGGGTTTGGTGATCCCGCACCGTCCGCACGCCGGCTTTCTCTTTGTGTAAAAGTTCTGTTACAGTTTGGTGGTAGTAGAGTCTCATCCGAGAGTGTTTGTGCCACGCTGCTCGACATCAAACCTACTAATACGGAGAATCCATATGCCTAAGGCTGAAACTGACAATACGCCGAAGAGTGTGAAACCTGCTAATATCCTTCTCGCGGATAAAGACGATCAGGCGGATGGGCTGGCTTCCAAAGCGGCAACGGTCGCCATTATCGGACTGGGAATTGCCTTGATCGAGGTGGAACTCATTCCCGGAATGCTTCTCGGGGTGGCCGCTGTCCTGGCTCCGAACTTGTTTCCGAAGATTGGCCGAGCCATTCGCCCGTTGGTCAAAGGCGCGGTTCGTGCCGCTTATGCCATGGCGGAAAAAACTCGTGAAACGGTGGCGGAGGCGGGCGAGCACTTCCAAGACATCGTGGCCGAAGTAAAATCGGAATCCAACTCGGATGAAGGCAGCGGTGCGCATCACCAACATTCGTCCAAGGCGAAGACGTAACGTCCGGGCTTGCGTTTCCACTCGAAAGTCAGCTCATGGGAGAGCCCGGCACAATGCCGCACCACATTCGCACAGTCCATCACATTAAGGGACGGTTACGCTTAAAGGTTTCCGCTGCCCGTGGCAATCCTTCCGTTCTCGAGGAGATTCGCGGATCTATCGCGGACTTACCGGGAGTTTCCGGTATCCACGTGAACTCAAGATCGGGCAGTATCCTTGTCCATTACAGCCCAAAGGCAGATGCTGATTTTCATGCGCAGCTGACGGATCACGGGGCAAGAACGGGCGGATTTATGTTGGAGCCACCAGCGTTGAGCGAGGTGGACGAAATGGCGCAGCGAATCGAGGCCGAAGCAGAATTTCTCTCGCAGCATTCGGATACCGCCCGCGTCATCGTGGATGCGGTAAAACGGCTGGATGTTAATATCAAACGGGCCACGCATAACGCGGTCGATTTGAAGGTGCTTTTACCCCTGGGCCTCGCTGCCTACAGTGTGGTAGAAATCGGGATTGAGGCTTCCACTCCACTTTGGGTAACTCTTGGCATTTTTTCGTTCAACTCCTTCATCTCTCTCCACTCTCCGCCTGGCGGTATAGACCGTAAGGAAGAAATTCTGGTCACAGATACGGCTACTTCGGAAAATCTCGAAACTTTCAAACCAGCCCGCAAGGTGACCAGAACGCGGAAAGCATAGCCGCTACCACAGTATGCAATTTGAAGTGGTACATGTCCTTCCCGGACGAATCCGCCTCCGGCTAAATGGGTTGCAGCGCAGCCGTGCTCTAGCCGACTTGTTTGTCGACTGGCTATCAACGCAGCCCGGTGTTACCAGCGTTCGCGCCAATGTCGAGTGTTCCTCGGTCGTCGTCACATTCACTCGCGGTCAAGACGTTTTTTGGTTACCCGCGTTGCACCGCATCACGTTGCCGCAGTTGAAGGCGGCTGGTACCGCAAAAGCGGCCGCCTCGCGGCAACATTGCTTGGATGAGGCTGTTACGATTCCGTCGATAGGAAGAAAGGACCGCTCCTGGCGCCTGCTACTTCCAATGGGTCTAGCGGGAATCGCGGCAATGCTTTCCATGGTATCCATTCCTGTTGTCCCACTTTCAGCGATACCGCTGCTCGCGGTGGCGGCTATTCCGGTGTGGCTGAAAGCGCTAAGAGTACTCCGGACGGAACGGCGTCTGAACGTTGATCTCCTTGATGGACTGGCAATTGTCGTTGCGCTCCTGCATGGAGAGCCGGTCACGGCGGCGGTGATTGTCGGGTTGATCGCTCTTGGCGACTATATCCGCGAAAAAACTGCGGCGCGATCGAAGAAAACCATCCGGGAATTACTGGAATTCCAGGGAAAAACTGCGTGGGTATTGCGCGGCAAGAAGGTGGTACAGATTCCGGCGCAAAGCGTCAAAGTGGGCAACACCGTTATCGTGTACCCCGGTGAAATTATCCCGGTGGACGGCGTGGTGCTCGACGGGTGCGCCACTGTAGACCAAAAGACGATCACCGGCGAATCCATGCCTGTCGTCGTGCAACGGGCGCACACCGTGTATGCCGGCACTGTAGTTCACGATGGGAAGCTAAAGCTCCGCGCGCAGCAAGTGGGAGGGCAGACAACCGCTGCGAGAATCGTTCAGCTCATCGAAACCGCTCCGGTTACTGAGACCCGTGTCCAGAACTACGCCGAGAAGTTCGCCGACCGGCTGGTGGCTCCCTGGCTGGTTGGCGCAACTGCCCTTTGGGCCGCCACCGGAAACATAGAACGGTTGCTGTCCATGTTGATCATTGACGTTGGCACCGGCATCCGAGTCGCCGCACCCACGTCGATCTTGGCATGCATGACCGCTGCCGCGCGCCAGGGAATTATTGTGAAGAGCGGCGCGCATATGGAGAAGCTGGCCAAAGTCGACACCATCATATTCGACAAAACGGGCACGCTGACGCGCGGCACTCCGGAGGTTCTGGAAATCGTAAGTTTCGATCAGCGGCGTTTTCCGGCAGCAAAGATTCTGCAGGTAGCAGCGGCAGTGGAGGCAAGGCTTAAGCACCCGATTGCCGAAGCGATTGTCGCGGAGGCCCGGCAAGCGAACCTGGAGTTGCTGCCCCGTTCAAAATCACGCTACCAGGTCGGCTTAGGAATCGAGGCGCAAGTGAATGGCTATCACGTTCATGTGGGGAACAGCCGTTACCTGCTGCAAAGCGGCATCCGGGTGGATAAGGCCGACGATAATCTCCGGGATCTGGCGGGCCGCGGCTGCTCGACGGTGCTGTTCGCCGTTAATGGGGAGCTTATGGGCCTAATTCCTTGCGCGGATCAGGTTCGCGATGACGCCGCTGAAGTGATCCTCGCACTCCATAGCCGAGGTGTGCGCGAACTAATTATGGTCACCGGCGACAATGCGACCGCCGCCAAGGCAGTAGGCGATCGCTTGGGCATGGATCGTTGTATTTCGGATGCGCTGCCGGGCGACAAGGCGGACATCGTCCGTCGATTTCAGCAGGAGGGCCGTACGGTCGCGATGGTTGGCGATGGCATCAACGACTCCCCGGCCTTGGCCTTCGCCGACGTGGGAATCTCCATGAAACACGGTGCGGACGTGGCGCGCGAATCGGCGGATGTAGTGCTCATGGAAGACAGTCTGCAAAAACTCATACTGGCAATCGATATTTCGCGCCGGGCGATGTCCCTGGTTAAACAGAACTTCGGCATTATTGCGGTCCTGAATGCAGTGGCCTTTGCCCTCTCGCTTCCCGCCGGCCTTGTCCGCCCCAGCTTGACCGCGTCCATAAGTAACGGCTCCGCGATTTTGGCGAGTCTCAATGCGGTTCGGCCCCTCATGTGGAACAAGAGACTGGAACCTGTTTTGAAAGTTCAGGCGTAGAGGCGACCTTGGCTGGTCCGTTTCAGCCCGCCGCCGCAGTAAAGCCGTTAATGAGTAAAACCGTACTTAAATAGGTATTGCATCCTAAACCTTATCTATTTCCAGTTTGTCATCAATTCTTCACGTAGTTGTAGCGAGGCGTTCGCCAATTGTCTTCCATAATACGGCCAGGGAGATCAAATGTCAGCTATGCATCATGTTCCCGGCCGTCTCCGGGTTCGCCTTAGAGGCGTGAAGGGCAACCCGGCTAGAGCGCACTGTGTCGAGCGTGAACTGGAGGTCCTCGACGGGATTACTGCTGCCGAGAGTAATATTCGGACTGGAAGCGTAATTGTCCATTACGACACGAAGACGACCAACTTAAACGCCGTCTTAGCCGCGCTTGACCTCGACTACGTCAGCCCGGAATTGGCGCATCTGCCGGAACGGGACCGGAACAGTGTCCAGAAGAGGATCGCGCAAGAAGCTGCATTGGCGGTGCTGAGCTTATTTGTGGAGAGAGCTCTTGAGCGGTCGGTACCGAGTTTTCTGGCCGCACTTCTTTAAGTAGAGCCCGTCCCATGACTTTGTTCGTCAATAATTACAAGGGTTCGGGGCCTCATCGTGCCTCTACGTAAATGGCCGTATTGGTCACTTTGGGCCAATACGGCCACTTATGAATCTTTATGATTCTGAAGTGTTAGGTGAGATTCGGCCTCAGAGATGTCCTTCCTGATTCATAACTCCTGTCTTTGCAACAGGTAAGTTTTCGGCTCTGAAAAACCGGCTCGTGGAACACGATCTAAGTAAAGGGGTACGAAGTGAGCTGCACCGTCGAAGGATGGAATAACGAAATGCGGTAGGCACCGGCGCTGGTTCAACTCGGGCAATTGTTCTAACGGTGGAGCTACCACGTGCGCCATTCTATCCCGGCGGTAGGAATCGATCCCACGGTAGTTGGTGATTCTGTCCGCATTGCATTGCACCGCCCGGCGGGGTCGAAATGCGGTCCTTAGCGGCTATTATTTTGGGCCGGTCCTTTAACCGTAACAGTTCAGGTACCCCGTGAATTCCAACGAAATCGATCATCCATGCTGTCCCTCGGCGCGCCGCCTTCCAGGATAGGTGATTAAGACTCAGTAACTTGGCGACCGCCTTGAACTATCGATCCGCGCAAAGCCGACTGCGGTGAATGCTTGAGAGGAGGGGCCTGAACTGTTACCTTTAACCTGCGCCGCGCCGCAGCGGTTTAATGAATTTCCGTCGAAATTCTCGTTTGCGATCCTGGCGAAACTGCGGCTTTGTAGCGGGAACCGATCTGGCTACCAGGATCGCGCCGCTTCGTTTCAGTGCCAGCCCGGCATGGAATCCCGCGTGATTGTTGCCGGCTTACGTGGCTTGGTACGCCGGCCACAAGATCGGAGGCTCTTTGCTAATTAGCCAGATGTAGGTGTAACGCTGGCCGCAGTGGTGCCAGTGCTCGCCGTAGGCGAAGGTGAGGAACTGCCAGCCGGGAGACGTTCCGAATGGTGATTCTACGTGGGCGGCCAGCTGCTGCTCCGTGACAACCGCAAACGCTTCGTCCGCCGCCTTGTGGCATTCGATGGTGAATTGCGGGGCTGCGGCTTCCGGTTTCTCTGGAATGGTGGCGTTTTTCTTTTCGTCCGAAACACGGCCACCGCGGACGCCTTCCGCCAGGCTCCGCTCCACTCCGTAGGTGTGCAGATCAGCTCGCGAACGGAACGTATGCCGGATTGCGGGCGGAAATCGAGATCGGCATCGCTGAACGATCTGATCAGTTTCAGGGTGACGCCCTGAACCATCTGGAATTAGCCGCGCCGGCAGGAGATCATCTGCGGAAGATGGGTTGCTCCTTCGGGGTTGAGCGTTCTCCTGGTCCAGGAGCTACTACGCCGCATCACGCCTAGACCGGGCACCTGACAGCAAGGCTCGGAAGACCAACCCTCCGTGACGGAAATCTTGCCAAATCATTACAATAGGCGAGGACTGAATGCTACAACTGAGCCGCTCCTTAACGGTCACGCCAGTTGGTACTTGCACCTCGGGATCGGACGGTCCTATCCCCAGTACGGCAACGGTTTCAAAGGTGGGATCGCGTCGTGGTGTATACTTTCGGCTGCCCTGGGGCAAGCCGGAACTGAACTTCCCGGGTTACCATGGATGCCGTTGAAAATCGGCTCCGGAGGAAGGTCAAGAGTGGATATTCCGACGCCGAGTGATTTGATGTCATCTTCCAGGCGGCAGTTCCTCACCCACACGCTGGGTGGAAGCGGAGTACTGCTTGCCGCCCAGCAGGGTTGGCGTCGGGGCGTCGTGCGGCACCTTCTGCCGGCGGTCAGCCATGACCGCTTGCTACTCAAGGCAAGTTTCGATCATCCTCAGTCCGCTGCCCCTGTACTGCGTGCGGGCAACCGGCGAGCGGCCGGTGTTCGCATGGACACGGCGGGCGAGTTCTATTCGTTCGACATCGCGGGCCTTGAGCCGCAGCGCACCTATCAGTTGGAGTTGCTGGATTTCCGCGGAAAGCCGCTGTGCGATCCCTGGCCGATCTCCACTTTCCCTAATAACGACGCGCAACCGAAGCGTTTCCGCCTGCTCGCCTACACTTGCGCGGGCGGCCACCCGGCCACACGGAATCCCGACACGGGCGGTCCGTACTGGGTGTCGATCGAAGCGCGGCGAAAAATGCTTACGACGGGACTTTCCTACAAACCTGATGCCATGGTCGCAATCGGCGACCACGTCTACTGGGACTTGCGGTCGCCGAAAGGCTCTATCAATCTCGGCGATTCGCCGGTCGCGCATAAGCTGGTCGGCCAGTTCGACCGCTCCCAGCCGGCTCTAGGAACGGAGAACGAACGCAAGCTGAAACTCGTTGTGAACCCGCAGGTCTGCGATCTCTACGGAACGCTTTTCCGCTCCACCCCCGTTTTCTTTGTTCAGGACGATCACGACTACTTCGAGAATGACGAAGCCACCGAACAGATAGTGACCTTTCCGCCGGACGACTTCATGCTGCGGATGGCGCGGGCGACCCAACGGCTTTACTACCCGGAGTTTTTGCCCGATGCGAACCGCCCATCCGGATTGCCGAGCGCCGGCGCACCAGACCGCGCGCCCGGCGTGGCGGAATCCTTTGGAACCCTCCGCTATGGCAAGCTTCTGGAAATCATGATGTACGATTGCCGGCGCCACATCACGTTAAAAGGGCCAGCCGGTGTATTTCTCCCCGATACCGTAGAGGAGTGGCTGATGCGCCGGATGGCAGCCCAGGAGACACACCACGTCGTCAATCTGCCTTCGACACCTGTCGGCTGGAGCGCGGGGAAATGGGGCGAGTGGTATCCTGACTTGCTGCAAGCGGACGGCAAGCTTGGGCTCGCTAAACCGAAATATTGGTGGCAGCAGGGGTGGAAGTCACAACATGACCGTCTGCTGCTGGCGGCGTCGGCCATGCAACGAATACCGCTATTTCTCAGTGGCGATCTGCACGCACTGGGTGAAGGCAGGATTCAGCGCTACGGCCAGCTCGACTTCAGCCGGAATCCGGTTGTCACGGTGCTTACTGGCTCCATCGGCACCGGCCCCAAAGCCTGGCCGTCCGCCTGGCGTGGCACGCCGCCCCAGGCGCCTTCCGGCCTTGAAATCGAGGAAGGGTTAAAGCCGCTCGAAAAGAACGGCTTCTCCATTATCGACTTCACTGAGGATCGCGTCGAGGCGCAGTTCTTCAGTTGGAAGATGGACGAACCCGAGGAACTATTGGACAACCTGAAACCGTTTCATCGCTTTACGGTAGCGCGCCGGATCTGACAGTTACTTTTTCAAGCGAACTTGTCATTCCTTAGTAGCTGTAGAGTATCGGCGGCTCTTTGCCAATCAGCCGGATATAGGTATAAAGCTGGCCCCGGTGATGCCAGTGTTCGTCATAGGCGAAGATGAAGAATGGCCAGCCGGGGAAGTTTCCAAATGGGGATTCTGCCTGCGCGGATACTTGCTCCCCGGTGACTGCCGCGAATGCTTCGTCCGCGGCCTTAGGGCATTCGACGGCGAATTGTTGCGCTGCCGCGATGGTTGTCAATGCGGCGAGCCCCAGGGCGGCTTCCGGTTTTTCCGGGATGCCGGCATTTTCCTTTTCGTCCGAAACGCGGCCGTCGCGGACGCCTTCCGCCAGGCTTCTTTCGACTGTGTAAATGTGCAGGATCAGGTTGCGAACGGAACGCACGCCGGTTGCGGACGGAAGTCGATATCGTCGTCGCCGAACGATCCGATCAGTTTCAGCGTGACGTCGTGGACCATCTGGAAATAGCCGCGCTGGCCGGTGATCATCTGTTTGAACATGGGTTGCTGCTTATGAATTATGAGTTCAGTGTAGAGGGGTGTTGTGACAGCGTTATGTCAGCAGCGGAATGTATTTTCAAGATTGCGGCAGCCTTGGCGGCCAGGAGTTCGGCGCGGGTTGTGCGGTTCCGTTGGAGTTCGAGAATCAGGCATGGTAGCCGGTCCGTGCGGTTCATGATCCCTACTTCAGGTATAGGCGGAACCATTCTATTGTGCGGCGCATCCGGTCGAGCTTGTGCTCGGGTTTCTCGAAGCTATGGCCTTCTCCGTCATAGACCACCAGTTGGGTAGGTACATTCAGGGCCTTCAGCGCGTGCCAGAATTCAAACGACTGCGGAGCCGGGCATTCGGAATCGCGCTCGCCCACCAGCACCAGCGTCGGCGTCTTCACGTTCCTGATGAATTCGATAGGGGAGCTTTTGGCGTAGACGGCTGGATCGTCATACACTGATGCGCCGAAGAAGGGTTTCATCCATTGATCAATGTTGTTCTGCCCGGTGTAACTCTTCCAGTTGGCGATGCCCGCTCCGGCCACCGCGGCGCTGAAGCGGTTGGTTTGCGTTACTGCCCACATAGTCATGTAGCCGCCGTAGCTCCAGCCGGTAATGCCTATTCGCTTCCCGTCCACCGGCAAGGTTCTGAGCACTTCATCTACACCGGCAAGGATGTCACGGAGGTCGCCGCCGCCGAAATCCTTTTCATTGCCTCTGGTAAAGGCTTCGCCCTGGCCGTAGCTGCCTCGGGGGTTGGGCATCAGGACAAAAAAGCCTTCGGCCGAAAGCAGACTGTAGTCCGATGCGTCCGGCCAGGCGGGGCGCTTTGACGATGACGGTCCACCGTGGGGCACCACTATCAGCGGATATCGTTTCTGGGCATCGTATTGCGCCGGGTAAAGTAGCCAGCCTTGGACCGCTATGTTATCGCTGGTCCAGTTCAGACTCTTTGCTTCGCCCCATGTCCGTCTGCGTTTCTGATTTCGATCGCTAACAGATTTCCACGCACCAATTGGACCGGACCAGACTTCCGGTGGATTCTCCCAGGAGCTGCGGATCATGGCGGAGAACTTGCCGTCGGCTGAAAGCGAGAGAGGCGAATCGTTGCCGGCTTTGATGGTTTCCGGGGACTTCCACTGGGTTTCGATCTGGCCCGATGCGATGTCGAGAGTAGCGATAGCGGAGCCGCCGTTCAGCGCCGCTGTGAAGACAATGCGCTCGGACGAAGGCAGCCATTCCAGGCCGCTTGCCGAGAGGATCATGCCCGGGGTGAGGTTTGTTGCTTTGCCGCTACCGGGTTGCATGCTGTAGATCTCGCCTCCAACTACGCCGGCATCGCTCATCAGTCCGCCGATAAAGGCGATGGAGACGCCGTCCCGGGACCAGCGCGGCACGGCGATTTGCATGTGAGGTTCCAGAATTACAGTTGCCTTTCCGGATTTCGGTTCGACCGTATAAAGTTGCGCGATGAACCAGTTGTTGTCACCGGCGCCCTTGGCGGCGATAGCGCCGAATTGCTTGCCGTCAGGGGACCAATCGTATTCGTAAACGTAGAGATCTTCCGGGGACGCCATACTCATCTTGCTGGTGGCGGGATCAATCAATGCGATCCGCTGCTCGTCGATTTTGGCTTCTATAAGACCCACCTCGCGCGCTGCCGGAGCCAGCGCTCCCCCTTCCTTTGCGGCGTTCTCGGTGAACAGGATGGCCAGTTGCGAACAATCGGGCGACCAGCGCGGAGAGGTGACGAACCCTTTCAAATTCGAGACTCGTTTCACGCCGTTGGGACCGGCGGCGACAAAGACATTTAACTGTCCTTTTGTTTGCGCGTCGGAGAGGAAGGCAATGCGCTTACTGTCTGAGCACCAGGCGATTTCCGGTTCGTTGGCAGGGCCCCTCCCGGCTGTGATTCGGGCCGCGCCGATGTAGATGGCCGTCGATTTCGGGCCGAGTTCTTCCACCCACGCTACCCGCTTGCCATCCGGTGAGATCGCAGTACGTTTGATGTTTCGGACGGCACTCGCTTCCGTCAGAAGGCTCTCGAGTGACTGGGCGCTACTAATCGCCGTCAGCAGAATTACCAGCAAGGTGTGACGATGCATAGAGTTCCTTTTTCGGCAGGAACACGAAACTTTCCGGCTTCCATTCGAGACTTAAAACGAGTAGCTGAGAGTATAACGCGCGGTGTTGTCCGCCATCAGGTTACCTGAAATTCCGCCGCTGGTTGGATGCTCCGTCCTTCTTCTGCTTTATTGCAGAAACTTGAAGCCCGCGGGCTTTTTTCCCACCTGAATGGTCCGCACCACCGTGTTGTTGATGGCGTCGATTTGCGTGACTGTGTCGGCCAGGAAGTTGGCGACAAAAACATGGCGTCCGCTAGGAGTAACGCCGATGGCGCGGGCCCCGTTGCCGGCCGGAATAGTGGCGATGATCGCGTATCGAGCGGTGTCAATCACCTTCAGATTGCCGCCCACCGATTCCGAACTGGTGACGTAGGCACGGGTTCCCCTCGGATTGAATTGGATGCTCCACGCAGAGGAGACGCCGGAGATGACGGTGACTCGCGTGTTGGTTAGCGTGTCAACGACGGTCACATTGCCACTAAAATAGCTGGACACCCAAACCTGCGAGCCGTCCGGCGTCACGGCAACTCCTGCCGGAAAGCCGCCGACCGGCACGGTTCCCACGACGGCCTTCGTTGCCAGATCCACCGTATAAAGCTGTGCCGCCGAACGCACGAAACTGGCGACGTACAAGCGCTTTCCATCCGGCGAGATGGCAATACTTTTAGGCGTTACTTCCGGGGGCAGCGGAATTTGGTCGACGACCGTCGCGGCAATTCGATCCACTACCGCAATTCCCTGGGCGTATGCCACGTAGACGCGCTTGCGGTCTGGAGAGAACCGGAAACCGGCGGCTTGGGCTCCGATCCGAATCTTCACGATCTTGGCGCTGCGTCCCTGATCCTGCGCCTCGCGAATCGGATCTTTCCCCTGTGCGAGCCCTTCGCCAGCGCCACTCGAAGCTGATAAAGAACCGTCGTTGGAACTGGTGAACGGTATGTCATCGTCCGGAAACGGAGGCGGATCGGGCAGCCCGTCGAACGGGTCGGGCAAGTCGGGAGGAACGGGAAACGGAAACGGATCGTCTGGAAACGGTACGTCCCAGGGGTCGGGAAGGTCGTCGGGAGGAGGAAAATCGAAATCGTCCGGGGCCGGGAAATCGAGAGTGGGGTCAGGGGAACTGTCGCCATGCCGGGTACCCAGATTCAGCCCGCCGAAGTCCGACCGGCCGACCGGCGAAAACACGGCACCCGGCACGGGAATGCTATTCACCGGAACCACGCGGAAGCCTGTCCCAAACTGTTTGAAGCGGATGGCAACTAATTTGCCGCCGGCGATGAGGAAGACCTTTGGCGGGTCGTTGATCCAGGAGATATTCCCCGAACCGCCCAATCCGTCGTCGCAGGCGTTGAGGGTCAGCAGGGCACCCGCCAGTCCAAGAGCAAGTAACTTTCGTTGGTTTCTCTTCTTCATTGGGCACCTAGCGAAAACTAAGATCCTTACCGGTCAACAGGACAGGCATTACGACACCGAGATCGAGGCCGGTAGCCGTGAATGTGGACGGAGCCGCCAGCGGCACCGCGCCGACGTAGAGCGATCCGCGGGATTTAGACAGCGCGGTCCGAGAGACCGGAAGCGCTTGCAATATCTGCGATGGAATGGCCAGGGTTCCGGCCGCCGCCTGCGCCGCGCAGACGAACATTGCTTTTGCGTTCGTAGGAATATCGGAACTGCTGCCGATTACCAGTACCGTCTGGCCCGTCGGCGCGCCTGTCCAGTTGACAAACAGTGTCTGGGTCCGGTCAACACTGGCGACCTGGTCTTTGTTTGTCCACGTTAGGGCTGGGGCGATGGGAAACATTGCGCGGATTGGACCGACGTCTGCGCCACCATCGCCGTTGAGTTGGAAGTTTCCGCCATCCAGGACGGGTGTGGAGCGTGTAGTATACCCAGGAAAAGTAAAGCTGGTGCCAATGGTGGCAATGTTAACTGGTCCCGCTTTGGGACCAGCGATGGTGCGGGCGCCTTTCGACGAAATGAGCGAAAAAGTGGAGCCGCCATTCAAGTATTTGCCTGTCGGAGCTGTCAGCAATGGATTGTCTCCGGCGAAAAAGTCTAGCGAACCTTGATAAACGGTGCAACTGCCTGCCGGAGGAAGCGAGAACAAAGGGTTGAAGGCAAACTGGCCGCCGGATTCCTGTCGAAACGTTACGCTGCCGAAATCGAGCACATCGTCAATCGGAGCGCGGCCGAGGCGATGTTGCTGATCGAAGCGAAACAGCGAAACCACTCCTGTCTTGCCGCCCGCGACCAGCGATTGCGCCAAGGCGTTTCCCGGCTCGGAACAGGCGCTGCCGTCCGCGGAGATGGCCATAGTTACGGTGTTGCTGACGATCTTCCCCTCAGTGCGGACTTGGACGGGCACCCAGCAGCCGAGAGGTGCATCCGGCGGCACTTCGAAATTGATCTGATCCGTCCCTGGAAAACCCGGTGCGCGGCCGCTGTACGTTTTCCTTGCCGCCTTTCCGCCAACGAAAACTTCGACAGCGGTAGGCAGGTCGCCCCCGGGGGGCGCCACGTTATCGGCGTGAGTAACCGGACCCAATCCTGTCGCCCACGTGATGATGGTCTGTCCCGATTTCGCAGGTACGAGAGAAGAGTTGGTCGGCTGACTGCCGGCGTCCACATAGTTCTGAAAGATGCCAGGCCCCATGCCGGCGCTTACGGCAAAAATACCGGTGCTGCTGTTCACCACTTGAACGGGTGACGGAAAACCCGGGATGTTGTTGAACGTGACAACAACCGAGGCAGCCCCCAACGGAGCATTTGAGGGCATGATGGCATTGATCTGGTTCGATTTCACGTAGACCGGGATTGCGTCCACCGAGATGTTTTGCTGGGTGACTTTAATAGACACACCCGCCAGGGAGGTAGCTAGCGGTAACGAAGGGGCGCCCACGCCATCCGTGGGCCCCATCCTGTTTCCATAGATGGTGAAAAGCGACCCGCGCGCGATCGATCCGGACGGCAGTCCCGGCGTTGTTCCGCTGGCAGCGTTCACGATGCCCTTTGGAGTAATGAGTGGCTGGGCCGTCGAATGCCTTACGGCAAAGCATGCAAAAAGAAAAATCAGCCGGCAGAAAATGGGTGCGTGCCTGTTGGTCACGGGCGCCTCCGGATCGAATATGAAACTGAGTGACGTAACATTGTACCCGAGAACGAATCGTTGCGGATTCGGCTGTTCCCCGCGCAGCGCTGCCCAGAGCGTCCTTATAGCAACCTCCGGGCATTGACAACTTGGGTCTGCTATGTCAACCTCGATCTTTCACCCTAAAATTTATTTAAAGATGTCTATTTGGAGGCAGCACCCATGAGTTTAAGTGTTAAGACCCGCCAGAGCAATGGCGTATCGATTGTCGATCTGGAAGGACGAATCACCCTGGGAGAGCCGACCGCTCTGCTTCGGGATACCGTCAAGAACGTTCTGGCGGAAGGACATAAAGACATACTTCTTAACCTTGGGCAGATTTCCTATATCGATAGCGCCGGGCTTGGCGAACTGGTGGGATGCAGTTCGACGGTTCACAACGCTGGTGGACGTTTGAAGTTGATGCAGTTGCAAAAGAAGATTTCCGATTTGATGCAGATCACCAAACTGCACACGGTTTTTGAAGTGATTGATGACGAAGCGAAGGCTGTTTCCTCGTTCGCAGCGGCTGGCGGCGCGTCCTAAACTTGCGGCCGGCGGATGATAAATCCGCTCTACCATGACTGCTAGCGAACTCCTTATTTCTGGTCCGGATGGTCACTCGCGGACCGTCCCGTTGAGCGCGGGTAAGCTCACCCTGGGACGGTCCAGCACGAACGAACTTTGCTATCCCGACGATTCCGGACTTTCCCGGCAACATCTGGTCTTCGAACTGCTTGGAGACGGGTTGGTGGTGCGCGACCTCGACAGCAAGAATGGCACGCAAGTGAACGGCGTGCGGATCACGGGAACGCATGTTCTGCAGCCGGGCGACCGCGTCACGGCCGGACACCTGACCATTCAACAAAAGTCGAATGAGCCGCCGTCCACTATGCAGACGGTCTTCTTTGTCGCCGAAGCGGCCTCTCCCGTTTCGACTACCTTGGAAACCAATCTCGCGGGAGTGCTGGGGTCGGAAAAGGGCTCGCCCGGCGCGGCGGCGCTCACCGGGTTGAATTCGATTCAGGCTTTGATTCGGGCGGGCCAGGAACTTTCGAGCCACCGTCCGCTTTCTGAACTGTTTCCTCTGATTCTGGACCTCTCCATCTCCGCGGTGGGCGCGACGCGCGGACTGTTGATGATTCTTGAGAAAGACGATCTAGTGGTGCAGTGCGCCCATGGCAGCGACTTCCAGATCAGCCGCGCCGTGCGCGATCGGGTAATCAATGAGAAAGCATCGCTGCTGGTGCAGGACGCGCAGTTCGACGCCGCCCTGGCCGGACGGCAGAGCATTGTGATGCAGGGAATGCGCAGCATTCTCGCCGTCCCGCTGCAGACTCGCGACCGCGTCATCGGACTGATCTACGTGGACACCCAGAATCTGATCCGTCCGTTTACGCAGGAAGATTTGAATCTGTTGACGGTGATGGCGAATGTGGCCGCCATCCGGATTGAACAGGCGCGCTTGGCCGAGGTGGAACAGAACGAAAAGATTTTCGCGCGGGAATTGGCGCAGGCGGCCGAGATTCAACGCGGGCTGCTTCCGGCGAATTCGCCGAAGATCGCGGGCGTCGATTTAGACGGCCGAAACTATCCATGCCACGGAGTTGGCGGCGATTACTACGATTACTTCCCTTACCCGGACGGGCGGATTGGCCTGGTGGTGGCCGATGTGGCCGGAAAAGGTATGCCGGCGGCGATGATGATGTCGAATATGCAGGCCCATATGCAGGTCTACACCGAGACGTTCCGGGAGCCGGCTGAAGTGGTGGCGCGATTGAACAGGAGCCTGGCCGCGCGCTGCCCAGGGAACCGGTTTATCACCTTTTTTCTGGGACTGCTGGATCCCGTGACCGGAGAGATGACGTACTGCAACGCCGGCCATAATCCACCAATTCTGGTAAGGAAGAACGGGACGGTCGAGCAACTGACGGGTGGCGGAATGATTCTCGGAATCTTCGGCGCCGCGCAATATGAGAACCGCGCGATCAAGCTGGAGGAAGGCGATCTGCTCGCCCTCTTTAGCGACGGCATTACCGAGGCCTGCCAGCCGAATCTGGAAGAAGAATTCGGTGAAGAGCGTCTGACGGAATTGTTGGTGGAAAATCTGGCAGCCCCTTCCACGGTTGTCATTGAGAAGGTTATGGAGAAGTTGAATGTCTGGGGCGCCGGCGAATCATTTGCCGACGACGTAACCATCGTGGTGGTGCGCCGGACGGCCGGGGGCGAAGCGCTTACCGGGAATGAGACATTCGGCGGTGAACGGCCGCTGGTTTTGATCTAGGAATTGACGCGCCCTAACCGTCGTTCGAATCAGCCCATCATCAGGTGCGCCGAGACCAGCCGCTAACACCATTCCGCGCCGGTAGGGTTTGTTGGCTTTTGCGCCTTCGGGAAGACTCGAAGCATTGTCTTGAATCGGGATCGTGCGCCGATTTATTCCCAAGGAATGCTATTTCGCAATGGCCGATCGCCAACCTGAACATCATGTTCGGCGCGCTCGCGCAGCCCTGCCGGCGCCGTTAAGGAGAGGAACGGCGGCGCTTTTGCCATCGGGCGCTTGCCCCTCGCCGGCGCTGCCAGTAACTTGCGAGCGCAAGCGTCGCTCATCTCACAAGGGTCATGGCTGGAAGACGAGACAGCGGTTGCCCGTGAAGTTACCGCAAACCCGGCTAATTTGTTGCTAATCCGGTTCGGTCACTTCGCGCTTTGCCGACCGGACAATCAGGCGGGTCTGATCGGAAAGTACTTCGGCCTTAGAAGGCAGCCGCCCGCGCCAGACGCCACGCGTGTCCGCTCGTTGGGCATTGCTCAAGCAGGTCTCTTCTGACGCAACTTTAAACAGGACGCTACTGCACATCGTCGGGCTTCACGCCCTTGGTATCTTTCGCTCCTGCCCAGCGGATGAAAGCGACGATGTCGGCCATCTGTTCCGCGGTCTGCTTCACCTGGCTGGGCGGATGCTTCCACGTTGTATTGGGCTTCACGGCACGCACCTCAGCCGCTGCGAGCTTCAATAGTGCGGGCGGAATCTTGCCAACGTCATAGTACTGGGTATTGCCTCCCTCTTCCGAGACTTTCATCGCCGGGAAAGCAGCGCCTGCTTTCGGCTCTACCCAAACTACATCTACGGTAATAGTAGATGTAATTGCCATGGCGGTCGCGCGAGGGCCGACGCGTCCCCAGCGCATCAGATCAGGACCGGCCGCGGTTCCTTTTCCGCCCAGGGAATGGCACATGCCACAGGCAGCCGGCTTTGCGGACTGGAAGAATAATTCTTCGCCGCGCGCGGCCTGGGCCGGGGTATCTGAAGCATTCTGAGCGGTAACGTTGGACAGAAAGCATCCCTGAACCATCACGGCTAACCGCAACATTCTGGATTTCATCTGCTGCTCCTTTCTTATGATGCCGCCCTATAGCTACTCCTTTCCGCGGCGCATTGCAAGGGTATTGCGCCGCAGCCGGCAGTTTCGGATAGTCTCGGCGATGAGTTCCGATGATGAGAATCGTTCGGTTAATGCAACCGCACGGTCCCGTCCGGCCTCTCGTCGTTTCCGGCCGATAGCCGGCCACCTGCCAATCGCCTTGGAATGAAACAGAGGCAACCTCGCGCGGAGCCTGTTTCCCGTTCCGGCTATCGTGGTTGCCGCGACGTCGTTGCCTGATTAGTGTCTTCGTGACCGGTGATCACGTCCCACCTGGCTGGTTAATCCGAAATGCGTACCAGTGCCGGTGGAGAATTTCGCCGCCGGGACGGCGCGATGGGCGATATGGCGAGGAAGCCTGCAGCTTTTGTCAAACGGGCCTCCACAATCGGTTCGTGAATTTCCGCCGTCATAAATCTCTTCGGCGGAGAGGATAAGACGTCTGGAAGATTCGTGTGACAGAACGGTCAATAACAGGTGAACCCGGCAGCGGCGGATTGCGTGATCCTTCCCTGCCAGCCTGTGAACTCGAAAAGCTGTCAGGCGATCGCGCGGTACAATCCAGTCGCAACTGACAAGGGAAACCGTTGTTCACCTAGCGTAGTGTCCAAGAAATAGCTGGACAGATCGAACACTGCGGTTCCGCGCAAAATCTGCGTTAACCGGCGTTGATCGGGAGCTAATACCGGGCGGCGCATAATTATTGGCTGCGGATGGACGCCGATAAACGCGGATTTTGGGGTGAGCCCCTCGGGTGAGATACGACTTGGCCTGTCCAGCTATTTCTTGGGACACTACACTAGCTAGTGTCCCAAAGTAAACCAAGAAATCACACCTCCAGCCGATCCGAAACCCGAAATCGACCCAATGGGCTATCCCGAACAAAGGCCCGATGACTGGGCAACCGCCCTCATCGAACCGCGTGTGCCGGCAAATGGTAGAGAGCAGGTTTTCCCAGATCGGGCAGGCACACGCCGTCCCGAGCCCAAAGCCATCTGAGATTGTCGAAATGATAAAGTTGTAGATTCCCATGGAAATCGAAAAAGTATACGAACCCCAGCGGTTTGAGCCGCGTTGGGCACAGTGGTGGATCGACCGCGGATTCTACACCGCCGATCCGAAGCGGCCCGGCCGCATGTTCTCGCTGGTGATTCCGCCGCCGAACGTCACGGGAATTCTGCACATGGGGCACATGCTGGAACACACCGAAATCGACGTGACGGTGCGCTGGCATCGCATGAAGGGCGATAACACTTTGTGGCTGCCGGGCACGGATCACGCGGGCATCGCCACGCAGATGGTGGTGGAGCGGAAGCTGGCCGAAGAGGGCACCAGCCGCGGCGTTTTGGGCCGCGAGGCCTTTGAAAAGCGCATCTGGGCTTGGAAAGAAGAGTCGGGCGATAGCATCAAGCGGCAGATGATCCGGCTGGGCGCCAGTTGCGATTGGAGCCGCGAGCGCTTCACCCTGGACGAAGGGCTTTCGCGCGCCGTGCGCGAAGTGTTCGTGCGGCTATTTGAGAAGGGTCTCATTTACCGCGGCGAGTATCTGGTGAACTGGTGCCCGCGCTGCCAGACTGCCATCTCCGATCTGGAAGTGGTCCACGATGAGACGAACGGGCATCTGTGGCACATCGCCTATCCGGTGAATGGAACCGGCCAGCGGCTGGTAGTAGCCACCACCCGGCCCGAAACCATGCTGGGCGATACGGCCGTGGCGATCAATGCGAAGGACGCGCGATATCTGGCGATCCACGGCAAGACGGTCCGGCTGCCGTTGATGGATCGCGATATTCCCATCATCCTTGATGACATGGCCGACCCGTTGTTCGGAAGCGGCGCGGTGAAGGTGACGCCGGCGCACGATCCGAATGATTTTGAAGCGGGACGCCGGCACAACCTGCCGTTGATCCAGGTGATCGACGGGAACGCCAAGATGACGGCGGCTGCGGGAGCGTACGCCGGGCTCGACCGGTTTGAGGCGCGCAAGCGGGTTGTGAAAGCGTTGGAAGAGGGCGGCTTGCTGGTGAAGATTGAGCCGCACCAGTTGAGCGTGGGCAAGTGCCAGCGCTGCAGGACGGTGGTGGAGCCGCTGGTTTCCAAGCAATGGTTCGTGAAGACCAAGCCGCTGGCCGAGCCCGCGATTCGCGTGGTGGAAGACGGCCGCGTCCAGTTTGTTCCCGACAACTGGAGCAAGACTTACTTTGAGTGGATGTACAACATTCGCGATTGGTGTATTTCACGCCAGTTGTGGTGGGGGCACCGCATTCCTGCGTGGCATTGCGCCACTTGCACAAAGATCACGGTGGCGCGTCAGCCTCCTGCGGCCTGCCGGCATTGCGGATCGGCGGAATTGACCCAGGATCCTGATGTTTTGGACACCTGGTTCAGCTCCGGCTTGTGGCCGTTCTCTACGCTTGGCTGGCCGGATCAGACGGAAGACCTGGCGAAGTATTATCCCACTTCCCTGCTGATCACCGGCTTCGACATTCTGTTTTTCTGGGTGGCGCGGATGGTGATGCTGGGCATCGAGTGCATGGGCGAGGTGCCGTTCCATCAGGTCTACATCCATGGGCTGGTGCGCGATGCCGACAAGCAGAAGATGTCGAAGACGCGCGGGAATGTGATCGACCCGCTTGTCGTAACCGAGAAATACGGCACGGATGCGGTGCGGCTTTCCCTGCTGCTGGGCGCGGCTCCAGGCACCGACATCGTGCTGACGGAAGAACGCATGGAGAGCGCGCGGGCATTCGCCAATAAGATCTGGAACGCGTCGCGGCTGATCTTCATGAACATGGAGCGGTCTGGCGTGCAGCCGTGGATCACCGCGGAGCGCGATTGTTGTCTTCCCGAAAAGGACGGACAGACGGCGCCGCTCGAAGACCGTTGGATCTTCAGCCGGTTGAACCGCTGCGCGGAACAGGTGAATCGTGCGGTAGAGCAGCACCGCTATCACGAGGCCGCGCAGACGCTGTGGCATTTCGTGTGGCATGAGTTCTGCGACTGGTATCTGGAAATCAAGAAGCTGCGACTGGTTGAAAATAGCGGACCGGATGCTCACTGGCGAAATCTGTTGACAGTGTATGAAATGGCCTTGCGGCTGTTGCATCCGGTGATGCCTTTCCTTACCGAGGAGCTTTGGCAGCGTCTGGCTACCGGGGTTGCGGACCGCGCCGAGACCATCTCGCTGGCCAATTATCCGCAGTTCAACGAGGGTGCGGTGGACGGGCAGGCTGAGGACGAGATGTCCATTCTGCAGGGGATTATTACGGCGGCGCGTGAATTGAAATCAGATTTGAAGGTAGATAAGAAAACGATTCTGGTTGGGACGCTGGTGCTGCGGGACAAGGCTGCCGCGGTTGGTGCGGCGCAACTGGCGGTGATTGAGAAACTGGGCGGGCTGAAGCTGACTCTGGGCACAGGAGCAGCCGGTGTGGTGCGGTCCAGTCCGGAATTCGATTTGATTGTGCAGGCTCCGGAATTGGCGGAGGGTAGCGGCGATGCGCAGAAGGTACGTCTGCGGAAAGAGAACGAGCAGCTCGATAAAGTGATCGCCAGTTCGAACCGCCAGCTTGGCGATGAGAAGTTCACCGGGCGCGCGCCGGCGCATGTGATCGATACGCTGCGGCAGAAGCTGGCCGAGTATGAGGGGCAGTTGCGTAAGAACAAAGAGGCACTCGGCGAATGATGGATCATGCGGATATTCGGGCGCTGGTGAAGCTGGCGCTGGAGGAAGACATCGGCGCAGGCGATGCCACTACGCTGGCTTGCATCGCAGCGGAACGTACGGCTGTCGGGCGATATTACGCGCGGGAGGACGCCGTGCTGGCCGGCATCGGCTTGCTTGAGCTCATCTATGAAATGCGCGGAGGCGTGCAGCATCTCCACGTGCCGGTTATGGATGGGGAGCTTGTTTCGGACGGGCAAATGGTGGGTGAGGTGCGCGGGAAGGCGCGGACGCTGTTGGAGTGCGAGCGGGTCTCATTGAATTTTCTGCAACGACTGAGCGGCATTGCTACGTTGGCCCGGCGCTATGCCGATGCGGTTTTGGGGACCGGTTGCAAGGTTCTGGACACGCGCAAGACCACGCCCGGACTTCGCCGCTTGGAGAAGATGGCTGCAGCGGCGGGCGGGGTCCAGAATCATCGGATGGGCCTCTACGACGCGGTGCTGATCAAGAACAATCACATCGCGGCGGCGGGCGGTGTTCGCGCCGCTCTGGAACGCGTTGCGCATTCCGCGCTGTTTGTTGAGATCGAAGTGCGCACTCAAACCGAGCTCGAGGAAGCGCTCGAATGCGGCGCCAAGCATCTGCTGCTGGACAATCTTACTCCGGCGCAGGCGGCTGCGTGGATCCGGTTCATCGCCGGCCGGGCCACGGCGGAGCTTTCGGGAAACATCACGCTCGAAACCGTGCGCGCATACGCGGAGACCGGGGCGGACTATGTTTCCTGTGGTGCGATCACGCATTCGGCAATGTCCGCCGACTTCAATTTTCGCATCGAACTGCTGCCATGAGTGCCGGGCGTTCGATTCACTGGTTTCCGGTTGTCGATTCCACCATGCGGGTGGCGGTCGAGCTTGCTTCAAAGGGCTGCGCGGGCGGAACCGTAGTAGGCGCCGATGAACAGACTGGAGGCCACGGGCGCTATGGACGGGCCTGGCATTCCGAGGCGAAATCGGGGCTGTATATTTCGGTGGTGCTGCGCTTGCGTATCCCGGCCGCGAGTTTGCCGGTGGTGACGCTGGCGTTGGGGCTAGCGGCTACCGATGCCATTCTGAACGCAACGGGCGTTCCCTGCGATTTGCGTTGGCCGAATGACGTAATGGCAGCGGGAAAGAAATGCTGCGGCATTCTTGTGGAGCTGCATGACGGCGTCATCATCGCAGGCATTGGCATCAACGTCAATCAGACTGCGTTTCCAGTGGATTTGCAGTCGCTTGCTACCTCACTGCGGATCGTTTCGGGCCTGCGGCAGTCGCGCGAACTGCTGCTGGAACGGCTGTTGGAGTCGGTCGATTCGTACATGGAAACGCTGCAGGTGGACGGGAAAGATGCGATTTTGCGCATGTTTTCCGAGGCGTCCAGCTACGTGCGCGGGCGCCGGGTAGTGGTGGATCAAGGCTCTTCTTCGGTGGAGGGAACGACCGATGGCTTGGATGCTTCGGGGTTTCTGTTCTTGCGCAGGAACGACGGACAGCGGACACTGATTCTGGCGGGTGGAGTGCGTCCCGCTTCGTAAAAACTTATGCTTCTTGCTCTGGATGCGGGAAATACGAATATTACCATCGGCGCATTTGAAGACGGCGTGCTTACGGGCCGCTGGCGGCTGCGCACGGTTCACGAACAGACGGCCGATGAATGGGGCGTATTGCTTCGGAATCTGTTTGCGCTGAACTCGCTGGACCTGTCGCGCGTGGACGGGATCATTATCGCCAGCGTCGTGCCGCCGCTCGATTCCACATTGGCCGCCATGACCCGGCGCTATTTTCACCGTGAGCCGATGTTCGTTACCTGCACTACCGATACCGGGCTGGCGATCTTGTATGACAATCCGCGCGAGGTGGGCGCCGATCGGATTGTAAACGGGGTTGCCGCTTTCGCCAAATATGGCGGGCCTTGCGTGGTGGTGGATTTGGGGACGGCTATTACGTTCGATGCGGTTTCAGGGAACGCCGAATATCTGGGCGGAGTGATTTGTCCGGGGATTGGGATATCGATTGAAGGCTTGTTTGCCAAGACAGCCCGCTTGCCTCTGGTGGATTTTCTTGAACCGGGAAAGCTGATTGGAACGAATACCGTGGAGAGTATGCAGTCGGGTCTCTACTACGGCGCCATTGGGATGATCGACGGTATTCTGGAACGGTTGATGGCTACCCTGGGACCGAAGACCACGGCGATTGCCACCGGCGGGCAGGCGGAATTGATTGTGCGAGGGTCGCGATACCTGAAAGAGATCGACGCGGACCTGACGCTGCGCGGACTGCACCTGATTTGGGAACGGAATCACAAGCGGTGAGCGAACCCTGGAATTATTTCAATTACTTCACTGAGATTGAAGAGCATTTCCAGCGGGCTAGGGGAACCAGTTTGTTTCTCTTGTCGCCGTTGGATTGGGCCCTCATTGAGACATGGAAGGAAGCGGGCGTGCCGCTTGAGGCGGTGCTGCGGGGGATCGATTCCGCGTTTGCCAAGTGGCATTCGAAGAAGAAGAAATTGCAAGCGGTGAATTCGCTGGCGTATTGCGCGCAGGCGGTGTTTACAGAGGCGCAAATCATGGCGGGGGCTGCTCCAGCGCGGGAATCGAAGGTTTCAGAGGCTCCGTTCAGTTTGGAGAGCCTGGTGGAGTTTCTGCGCGGGAATGCGCTGGAGTTGGGGAAGCGCGGGCCGTTTGCCGAGATTGCCGCGTCAGTGCATCGACTGGCGGATGAGGCGGCGGCGCACTACGCCAATCTCGAAGAGTTGGAGCAACGGCTGACCGGGCTGGAAGACAAAATGAAAGCCATGGCGCGGCTAAGCCAGACCGAGGAGGATTTGTTTGAGGCGCGGCGGGAGTTGGATTCGACGCTTAGGCCCTACCGCAGCAAGATGACGGCGGATCAACTGGCAGTGCTGGAGCGGCAGTACTTAGAGCGGCACTTGTTGGAAAAGGCAAACCTTCCGCGGCTCAGCTTGTTTTATTTGCTCTGAAAGCAACCGATTGCCCGTGTCATGCATCTGTATTAGCAGAGAGCGGGAGATTGAAGAACCACCCGCACTCTAGAAAAGCCGTAATCACTCCTTGTGAAAACGTGCCTCGACGGCGAGTGTCTTCCTCCGAGCACTCGCCGTTTTTCGTGGACGGGTTAAGCTGTACAGCCATTCGCCGGGGACCAGCGCGGCCAGATGTTCGGCCCATTGTGTCCCGGTGACTGCGCGAAATAGCGAGGAGATACCGAACGGTCTTGCGAGCGCTTTGCGGCATGCCTGGCGGTGGTCTGAGGCCTTTAAGCCCTGGGCCGCGTATGATCCGGCCAATTCTCCGCTGATTGCGGCGGAGAGTAAGCCGGAACCGGTGAACGGATCCACAAATGAAAGCGCATCGCCGGCTTCGTAGACGCCGGGCTTCGTATCGTCCCGGAGGTGATTTTGGAATACCAGCGGCCCAACGTTTAACCACTTCATGGAACGCTGTAGCGGCGTTATTCGCGCTTTTAGCGGCGGGAACGAATCGACCAGTTCGTCGATGGCGAAATTGAATTCATTCAATAGCCGTTCCGGACCCAGGCCGCACACGTTCGTTATTCCGTTCTCCACGCAGTTGATGCCCACATAGCAGCCATTGAAGAAGTAGAGTTCGACGGCGTCGTGGGCGGGACCTGTGAAGTGCGCTTTAAAGCCAAAGAGTCGCTTTCCGCGGGTCTCTCCTCCGATTGCCCGGCGGCCCGCGGTCCAAATTAGCGGCGAAGCTTCCGGCGCCGCCTGCCGGGCTGGCTGCGCTCCCAGTTTGATCGCGCGGTTGTAGAGAAGTTGATCGTACTCATAGCGGCTGAGACCATAGGCCGGCTCAGGTAGGCGTGCAATCTTCGGCTTCGAACCGAAGTACAGCTCCATGCGCTGGATGCGGGCTGGCTTTCGCTGCTCGAACGTGGTCCAGACGCCGAGGCGTTGTAGGATCGGGACGATTTCCGGTGACAGAAATTCGCCGCACACCTTGTGACGCGGGAATTTCGATTTTTCTATCAGGTCTACCGGCGCGCCATGAAGCAGCGCCGAGATGGCGGCGATGGATCCGGCGGGTCCGGCTCCAATGACCTGTATCCGATTGACCGGTATGTGATTCAAAGACCGGCTTCCAGCGGCTTCTTTTCGCGCTGAAGCGTGTCCCGCAGACCGCTGAGAGCGTGTGCGTTGGCCGGGTATTGGCGGAGTGCCTCGCGGAATGCGTGCTCGGCGATGTCCAGCTTGCCGTTCGATAGCGCGGCGCGGCCCAGCACCTCGGCTACTGAGCGCGGATAGTAGGGCGGCTCGGTATAAACCAGTTTCCGTTCTGCGTTTGAGGCGGCTTGCAGAGCCTTGAGGCCGGTGCTCACCTTGCCTGCGGCGAGTGCCAGATGCCCGTCGAGTTCGCGGCGGGCTACCACTAACTCTTCCGGAGTTTTGCGCTTCATTTTCTGCCGGAACGCGGCCAGAGAAACGTCCATTTCCTTCGACTCCGCTTTTGCCGAATCGACGTTACCCTTGGCGGCGTAGGCCATGGAACGGGCCCAGTGACGCCACGCCAGTTGACGGTTACGGTTCAGCACCGGGAGTTGATCTTCGGCCAGTATGTCGTCCCACTTCTGGAACTGCACCATGATTCGGAGCAGCGCAAACCAGCCCTGGGCGTAGGCGCCGGTGGTCAGATCCGGCTGCTTCAGTTCGCGCGGGTTTTCTTTGTAAGTCAGCAGATGGCGCGCCGCCTCAATGGCAGGTTCATACTTGCCTTCGAATGAATAGGCGGTGGCCAGGTAGTTCACATTGTGGCCATGGTGGCCATTGCCGTACATGGCGTCGGCTTTCATATAGCTGCGCTCATTGTCGGCGGCGGCGGAAAACGATTGGATGGCTTCGTCCCACTTGCCGGTTTGCGAATAGATGTGCCCGGGCATGTGGAGCGCGTGCGGAATATTCGGCACCAGTTCGGCGTAGCGTTTGCAACTGGGCCAGGCGTCGCTGGCGAAGGTGGACCCTTCAAATCCGTGGATGATGTAGTGATGTACGCCCGGATGATCCGGGAACTTGACCACCAGATCGCGGAGGATTGCCACGGCTTCCATACTCGTAGGCTGGATTGGTTTCTTGTCCGGAGTGTTGAAACCGCGCATGATCATCAGCGCCAAGTATGTCTTGGCTTCCACTTCATCCGGGTGTTTGGCCAGAAGCGTCCGCAAGCTCTTTACGAAGGCACTGTCGCCCTCCTTCCGCTTTCTGTCGCGGCGCACCGCGATGGAGGCGATGTAGAGCCTTTCCAGGTCGGTGGCCTTTCCGGGAACGGCGCTGAGTTCCACTGCCTTCCCGGCGGCGGTTTCGGCACGAGTCTTAGTTACAGAGGGTTTGGAGGCACCGAACGCGCTCTTGCCGGTATCGATCTGGAACCGCGGACGCCAGTCGCCGGCAGCTACCATGGCGATGCCCCAATACGGCATGGGCGCCGTTGGGTCAAGTTGCGCGGCTTGCAGGAACGACCGCTCTGCTTCGCGCGCCCAGAACGAGTGCATTTGCGCCACACCTTGATCGAAGAACTTTTGCGCTTCCGGACTGCTGGTGGTGATGGGGAAGTGCACGGTTCCCTGCCCCGTCAGTATTTTGGCTGGGAGTGAGGGCGCGATGGCGCCGGGCGGCGGGGAGCAGGCGTCGACTGCCTTTGGCGCCGTTTGTGCCGTGGCACAGGCCGCCAAAAGCAGGGAAATAGCGAAGTAGTTGAGTCTCATTTTGCAGTCTCCAACAATTGCACGGCGATCAGGTCGCCCAGTTGATCCACGCGAAACGACGATCCCTCTACGATAGCAGCTAGGCGGCCATCGCGGCCGATGATGGATGTGGTGGAGTTGTGTCCCAACGAACCTTCGTCGGGCCAGTAAACCAGGCCCAGGTTGCCGGCCACCCGCTGGATTTCGGATGCGGGGCCGGTCAGGAATCGCCAGGCTTCCGGTTGTGCACCCCAGCGTTTCGCGTAGTCCCGCAGCACTTCCGGCGTGTCAAACTGCGGGTCGATGGTGATGGAAAGCAGCACCAGTTCTTTTCCCGATTGCCGGCGGAAGCGGCGCTGCAGCAGGGCGAAGTTAGCGGACAGGCGCGGGCAAACGTCCGGCAGCGGGCAGCGGGTATAGATGAAGTTGACGGCTATCGTCTTGCCGCGGAAATCTGAGAGGCGGACGGATTTCAAATTCTGATCGGTTAACTCGAAATCGGGGATTAGTTCGCCGATCTTCTTGCGGTCCCTGGGCTCCGGGATGTCGAGGTCGGATTGGCCTACGGTGCGTACATGCCGTGCCAACGACCGATTGTTTTCAACGATCAATTCGAACTGGACGCGGGAGCCTACGTGCAGAGCCCTCATTTCCTCCGGGTCAGACAACCGGAACGGCATTGTCATTGCCGGCATCAGTTTCAGTATGGGACGGTGGGAAACGGTTATGGTGTTGTGGGCAGGATCCAGCGCGACAAGTATGCCGTCCACCGTGTAGGTCTTTGCGCCCAGCAGTGCGGCAAACAATAGCGAACTAATGAAACCAGAGGATATCGGGACGGATTGTGGCATGTTCCATGGCGCACGGGCCGCATTCGGTTTGATAGCCGGCCCACGCGTTCTTCACCGCTTGGGTAATCACTTCCGGGTCATCGGGTTTGTGGTATGCGGAGACAGACAAACGAGGGTGAAATCTAGACAGCGTGGCACGGCCCCCGGCTAACGCCTTGGGTTCCGCGCCCTCGATATCCATTTTGATGAAATCGACCCGGTCGAGATGTAGTTCATTCACCAGGTTATCGATGGTGGTGAGAGGTAGCTTTTGGGTAGTGGTCTGTCCCCCGACCGGATGGAGAACGAAGCTATCGGCGGCTGAATTATGTTCGTCGACATTCAAAGTGAGAAAATCTTCCCTGTCCCACACTCCCTTAGCATAGACGATCACCTGGCCTGCTTCGATCTGTTGGGCGAAGTTGCGCCTCAGGCATTCCAGGTTTTCGGGGGCTGGTTCAATAGCTACCACCAGTTTCGCGCCGGCTTTCAGAGCTTCGGTTGTAAAAACTCCGACGTTTGCCCCGCAATCCAAAACGGTGTCGCCGGGCTTCACAAAATGGGGAGTGGATCCGTAAATCTTCCGCTCCTGTTCGGCGAGATTGAAGGGGAGGACGAAATCGCTGCCTTCCGGAATCCAGTATTCCCCTTTTGGCGTGCGCCACTGGTGGAAGCCGCGTTCATCCCTCTGGATGATGGTGCTTTCCCGGAGAATTCGATCTTTGGCTTCGATTTGGAGGGTTAGATTGGCGTGGCTCTCCAAAGCATTCCGCAACGGGCAGAACCGGCTGCGCCCGGCCAGTACTAAGGCTAAAATACGCACCGGGGGATACGCCAAAACGACCGTGACGGCTAAGAAAACGCATGAAATCAGCAAAATGGTTCGCGGTCGGTTCACACCGCGAATATAGCACCGCCAGCTAGACGAAGATAGGCGGTAGTACTCCCACTTCTAGCCTTAGTTTGGTACCGAGAGCAAACTAATGGATTAGTGGTACTTAAGGGTTAAAGTATAGTAAGGGTAAACACTTACAGGTGAAATAATGGGATACTATCCTACCCCATCCGGGTTACACTGGCCATAGCCCCGAGCATGCGTTGTCTTTATTGTCAGAAGAAAATCGGCCTCTTCCGGTGTTTGACCGACCGCGAATACTGCAGTCGTTCACACCGGAAACGGATGCGCGCTGTGTCTGCGCGCGCCGTGCGAAACACGGTCGATCTTGACGATTTGAGCGATATCTGGCCGGTTCACCTTCGACCGCTTAACGAATCGATTGATAGGACGACCACGCAGACTAACCAGGCGTCCACCGCTATCTTTGGTTTGGTTATTGTGGCTGCGCTCGCGGTGGGTTCGATGGGATTGTTGGGACCTGGAGGGACGGCATCCGTCCGTCTGAAGACTTCGACGGGCCCTTTCGACGATATTCGCAAGTCTATCCGGAATCACGCCGCGGTGAGGCTGAACGATAACTTTCAGGGAGGGCTTCGAGACTGGAAGAGTTTCACTTCTTCAAACTCGGATTGGTCTTTCAATCACGGATTCGTGCAACCGGGCAGGCTGCGATTGTGGAAAGAATCCCTTGGGATGACTGACTATCAGGTGGAATTCGTTGGGCAGATTGAGCGGAAGGGCATGGGCTGGGCCTATCGCGCCGTGGACGGCAACAATTTCTACGCGACTAAAATCGTAATTACGAAGCCGGGGCCGCTACCGATGGCCGACTTGGTACGTTACGCGACCGTGGGCGGGTTACAGAGCAACCGGGTGAACCTTCCGCTGCCGATGGTGATCCGCAACGACACGCTGTATCGAGTTCAGTTGACGGTAAAAGGGGACAATTTCAGCACCACTGTGAATGGACAGATGGTGGATACGTGGTCTGACAGCAGGCTTCCGGCGGGCGGGATCGGCTTTTTTGCCGATAAGGGCGATGTCGCCAGTCTGCGCTGGGTGACCGTCTCGCACCGGGACAACATTCTGGGCCGGATGCTGTCGTATATCGGATTCTGGGTGCCGCTTGAACCCTTGGTTTACCTGGCAAGCCTTCCCACGCTTTAGTCCCGCCGGCGGCATGCCAAGGCTGAGAGCTGCCGTCATCCAAGCCGCCCGCGGCCGGCATAGGGTCCTAAAGCCACTTCCGCAAGTGCGAACAAATATGGTATCCGTCGATGAATTTGTAAGGTGATTCCCCTAGTGTGTAATGCCCGCACGGCAAGACGGCTACGTGATTATCGATGCCCCTTTCCTGAATACGCCTGACAATATCGCGGGAGAATTCCGGCAAAAATGTGGTGTCGTAAGTAGCATATATAAATTTCGATTTCTTAGGCCAGCGGGCGAACTGTTCCAGATAATTCACCGGGCTGATGGCGCTCCATACTTCGCGCAGGCGTTCAACGTCGATTTCCGGTTCCAAACCCTTGCGAATGTGAATGGTAGAGAGGCCGGACCAGACTACGTCGGCGAAGAATGCCGAGCAGTGGTTGAAGACGTTCACGCGGAGACGGGGATCGTGCGCGCTGGCCAGGAAGGCATAGCAAGACCCCAGGCTGGTACCTACGATTCCGAGCCGCTCATAGCCTTGCTGTTGAAGCCAATCGAGGGAGGCGCGGATGTCGATGACGGCCTGGCGGGTGGCGTCGATGGTGCGGCCAACGTTGGAGGAAACGGCGTAGTCGGCGCGTTCGAGTTCCGGCGGCATGCGGTAATCGTGATAGGGCAGGCTTAAACGGAGAGCGGAGATCCCCAGCTTCCGGATGCCGCGGGCCAGGCCGCCGTGCTGGTCAAGGCGGGCATTCCAATGCGGCAGCACGATAACAGCGCGCTTTTTCGGTTCCGCAGCGGGAAACCACTGGGCGTGAACGGTGTTGTTTTTGGGGTACGGAGTGTGGACCGGCGAGGTGAAGCGCAGCAGTCGGTCGTCGAGGCGGAAATCGGTGGGAGTGCGATAGGCGTAGAATTCATCGCTGTGCTCAAGGGCGAGATCGTTGCAGTCCCGGAGATACTTCTCAGGACCCTGGCCATTCGGTCGCATGGTTTGTGCGGACGGCCAATTCGCGGTCCATTCGAGGCCCCATTCGAACGGGCGGACTATGCGGTTGGTGGCGCTGAAACACAGGCGCGACTCCCAATCCGTAATCCAGCGGGCGTAGAGACCCTTCACGCGAGGGCCGCTTTGGCTAATTCGGACTGGAAGCGGAACGCGTAGGGCGAATCGCCGTGTACCCGCAAATGTTCCAGTCTTGCTCTTGCTTCGGCGGCCGAGGGCAAAGCGCCGGCTGGAATCCACCACAGGGCCACATACGGCCCCTCGAAGCGCTGGAACCACTGTTCGCGTGCCGCAAGAAGCTCCTTATGGGATGTCCGATAGACGAATTGCTTCAGCGCATCCGGCGATTCCCAGACGGAGAGATTGAAGAGGATATCCCGGTCGAATGGATTCCCGTCTTCCGTTAGACGCCAGACGAAACCGGGACTTTCTTCAGCCAGGCGGTTGATTTCCGCGAGGCGGGCTGTGAAGCCGGCCATTACGGGATCGGCGAGCGGGGCCAGCATTCGTGCTACGTTTACTTGCGCAATGTGGAACGAAGAAGCCATGAACTTCCAGTATCCCAAAAAGGGCAGATACCCGCTCCCGCTCATGCCATCCGGAACCCGCGGGGCGGCATTTTCATGGTTGGGGCGAGCGGGAAATTCGGTACGGCCGCGAGCAAGATGGTGCGCCATCGGTTAGTAGGCTTCAACTGCACCGGGATTGATCCGATGCAACCTAGCGTCCTGTCCCCCGCAAGAATTTACAACGGTCGCAGGAGCGCGACCAAGGGGTCGCGCGCAGACAAGGTGTCTGCCCCACCTTGCGCCCAGAATTAGTTGGGGATAACCCGTCACGGTCTTCATCGCCGCCTAAAGCTTGGTAGCTTCGGCGTATGAGCGTCTCAGCTTCAGCGTGGATTGATTATGGTGACTTGTCTTGCGCCCGATCGCATGCCGTTATAGCGGGCGTGAAGTGATTGCTTCGGCTCGTTTTCCGGGAGACGAGAGTCTCGTGAGCAGGCTCCACCAGTTGTAGACCGAGGCGACGAACAGGGTCATCCGCTCATGGCGCGCATGATCGTGCGTGGTGAAGCCGAGCCAGCCCTTCTGAAGAACCCGCGCAAAACGGACTCGTTTCCGGTTCGCGTTGTGCCGCTGGAATCGGCCTTTGCGCTTTCAAAATTCCCCGCTGCCTCAGACTTTTCCATCTCAGCCGTGGTTTTAGGATCGTGGTTGAATCTCCGTTCGTTGGTATTGATTTTTGATGACCCAATCCAACCCATCGCGGATTCCACCTTTGTAGCTGCTCAACGAATCACTCGCGGTGGACTAAACCTGATTCGAACAAGAGTTCGCATGAATCCAGCGGGCATTGACTACACTCCTGCAATGATAGACACTTCATGAGTGAGGAGTTCTAGAATGAGCGATGTGGGCAAGCGATCAGGGCTCGTAAAGCGCACGGTGATTGCCTCATTCATCACGATCAACGTTGGTCTCATCGCGCTACAAGGTGTCGCCGCCCCTGAAAAGCGGGCCGTCACGCCAACGTCTCCGTTTGGCCGCTTCCTTCTGGTGGCGAGCGAAGGCCTATACGTGGTGGAGCCGGATGGGACGTCGTCATGGTCTTACCATCCGGCTGGAGCCGGCCAGCAGGTTCGGGGAATGGAAGACGACATTATCTACGATGGGTTCGTCCTGGCGAACGGCCACTATCTCTTCTCAACCCATCGATATATTCGCGAGATAGACCGCGAGAAGCGTACCGTTTGGGAGTATCGCCTCGTAGCGCCCGCGGAGGTCAAGAGCGGAGTGCCATTACCCAACGGAGGGATCGCCGTACTCAATAGCCAGGAACAGGCGATTCTTGAGTTCGCGCCCGGAACAACCACGGTGCTGCGCCGCATTCCGGTGCCTGCAAAGGGCACCGATCATACCCGCTATATGTTGATGCGCCGTACTCCCGAGGGAAGTTATCTGGTGGCACTACGGGAGGAACAGCGACTGGTGGAGGTGAGTGCTACGGGGCAAATGCTGCATTCGTTCTCTGTGCCCGGTCTGCCGGTAATGGCGCAGCGTCTTGCCGATGGCTCCACTGTCGGCACAGGAAAATTTGGCATGGTGAAGCTCGATGCCGACTGGAAGAATACGTGGTCCTTCACGGCCTCAGAGGCGGATGCACACTTTCCGCTACTGACTGCCTGGGGCGTTACTGAGCTGTCCGACCACCGGCTGATCGTGGCGAATTCCGACTGGCACCTCGGGAAGAAAGACGGAAACCGAGTCCAATTTTTCGCCATCGATACCGCAAAGGACATTACCTGGACTCTGCCTGCCACCGCCTACCAGGAATGGAAACGGAGCGAAGTGGAACCCCGCACCGGCCTTACGGAACATCGCTCGGTCGTTGTATGGCCTTTGCCTTCCGCCAACTAGAGCCCAGAGGCCTAGAATCACATGATCAGACCAGATTTTCAGGTACAATCTCTACGTGGCTGATTTTCTGAAAGCGGTACCACGCAGCAACCTCACAACGGACATTTGTCGAAAGATGGTAGACCATCTGGTCAACGGAGACTGGCTGGAAGGTGACCGAATTCCGCCGGAACGGGAGCTTTGCCAAAAGCTGGGAGTAGGACGTTCCTCTCTGCGGGAGGCGATGAAAGCATTAGAGATTATAGGCATGATCGAGATGCGTGTTGGCGAAGGAACCTTTGTATGTCGCCGTTCCGATTTTCTGTCTCATCCGCTGTTGTGGGCGATTGCGGGAAGTGGCGTAACGGAGGCGAACGAGCTGGTTGAAGCGCGGAAGCTGATCGAAGTGGAGTTGGCTGGACTTGCTGCTGTCCGATCGACACCAGACGACCTTCAAAAAATCGGCATTCATCTGGATACGATGGAAACGTCGCTGGACGATACGGCAAAGTTTCTGGAAGCGGATATCGCATTTCATGTTGCGATAGGACAGGCAGGCCATAACCGGGTACTGTTGAACTCACTTCATCTGATTCGAAATTTGATGAAACAATGGGTGCGCACCTCTCTTGTGCACCACGCGTTCGTCGCGGCAGAGGCGCTGGAACAGCACCGGGCTATTTTTGTCGCCCTGGCGAAGCGGAATCCGGCGAAGGCACGCGAGGAGATGCAGCATCACTTGGATGCCATGGCTGTCCATTTACAGGCTGCCCAGAAGCCGTTTGCGGTTGAGAACACAAGCAAGCCAGACTCTTCCCAACGCCGCGGGTTGGATGCCGGGGTCTCCCCCGGGCACGGCGATTCTCAGCCTCCGGACTTCACCAATCCGGCCTTAACCGCTTCGTGAAAACTTCGAAGGTCCCTTGACGGAAACCCTTTCCAATCCAGTAGACGGCGCCGGTTGGACTGGACGGAACGCGAGAGTGGGGCAAATTCCACATCTGGCGCTCGAACCAACGGAACGATACTGACAGACCAACCGGGAAAACCTCATTGGGCATCAATCGCGCCCTGATCCGGGCCACTCGGCTTCACCCGAGCAGTAGCTTGCATCTACGATCGTGCGTTCGGGCTCACTTCCGGCATAGACCCAGATCATTGCCATGTCTTCGTCTGAGC
>JANXXV010000403.1 GCA_025350445.1 Bryobacteraceae bacterium
CATTTGCGGCCGGGCGAGCCGGTGGTCGACGTTGGTACGGGCACCGGTATCCTGGCGCAAGCGGCCCTGCTGCTTGGAGCGCGGGCGGTAGTAGCATGTGACATCGAGCAGGGTGCGGCAACCATCGCTCACGCAAACTGCCAAAAATCCGGGGCCGCAATCGGAGTCTTCGCCGGATCTCTTCGATCCGTGAAGACCGCAGCCTTCTCTTTGGCTGTGGCAAACTTGAACGCGGCAACGCTCAACCAGTTAGCCGTCGACTTAAAGCGCGTCTCGAAGCGTCAGATCGTTAGCGGCTTTCGCGAAGATGAGATCGGCCGTGTGAAACGATCCCTGGCCGCGGATGTATGCGATGAATTCGCGATGGACGATTGGGCCTGCCTGGTTACCGCTGGCTGAGGCCGCCATCCACTGCGATCAGTTGACCGGTTACAAAATTTGTCGCGCTCAGGAAGTAAACAACGGCGTCGGCGATCTCATCGGCTGTCCCGGCGCGCTTCGCAGGGGTAGCGTTGATCATAGTATCGATCCGTTCCCCGCCCTCGCCAAACGGAATAACACCGGGAGCCACCGAGTTCACCGTAATCTCAGGAGCAAGCGCTTTCGAAAGTGCCCGCGTCAACATAATGACGCCGGCCTTGGAAGCGCAGTAGTGGACATGTTCGGCCCACGGCCGTATGCCGCCCAGCGAACTGATGTTCACAATCCGCCCGCCGCCGCTCTCGCGCATCAACTTCGCGCCTTGCTGGCAGCAGAAAAATGTGCCCTTCAGATTCACACTGTGGATGAAGTCCCAGTCGGCTTCGGTGATATCCATCGGATTGAAAGCGGTGAATCGCGCCGCATTATTCACCAGCCCGTCCAAGCGGCCGAAGTGTTCCTTGATATCCCCGAACAAGCGCCGGATATCGGAGACGTCTTCCAGGTTCGCCTGAAAGACGGGCGCATCCCCACATTCAGCGGCAGTCCGGCGGGCTTCCATTTCCGAACCGTTGTAGTGAATGGCAACCCGGGCGCCTTCGCGCGCCAGGCGTATCGCGATTCCCCGCCCTATGCGCTTGGCGGCGCCGGTCACCAGAACCACTCTTCCTGTAAGACTCTCCATGCTGTTACACCATTGGCTCCCCGTGCACTTCAACGTCCTGCGGATCCAGCAGCGCTTGCTTCGGCTCCGGCAGCCGGCCTGTCCAATTTGCCCAACCCCAGAAGATCGCCGTGGTGCCGCTCAACACGCCGGCCACTGCTCCAATCATGCGCGGGCTGTAGTGCTGAGACGCAATGCCGGCTCCCATCATGGAGAGCATCATCACCGACCAGGTAAAGGTTTCAATAGTGGAAAACACGCGCCCGCGATACTCATCGGAGACGTGGCGGAACAGTTGCGAAAAATTCAAGACCGAGCTCACGGCGACAGCGGCACGCGACAAAGCGATGAATAACAGCGCTGCGGCGAATGACTGCATCTGAGTGAAGATCACGTAGGCCGCGCCGTGGATAATAAAGCAGACCACTACCGTCCGTTTGTATCCTTCAAAGCTTAACCGCTTGCCAATGGTATGAGCGATTCCGCCTCCAATCAACAGTCCCACGCCGGCGCTGGCCCAGATGATCCCGATACCCGCCGGACCACGATTGAAAACAAGCTCGCCAAAGAGACTGAACAGAATCTGCGCCGCTCCTCCACCTGTGGCCCATCCCACCGCAACCATGGCTATTGCAAAGAACAGCGGCGTCGCCCGCATGTAGCGCAGCCCTTCCAGATAGTCGTGCCAGGGCTTCACCACATCGTTCTCGGTAAGCGAAGTGGAACGCTTCGCTCTGAATCCTCCCGATGGAACTCTCAGTCGCGAGATACAAAACGCGGAGAAGAGAAACGACGCGGCATTCAGAACGAACGCCCACTCATAGCCGAACTGAGCCACGCTGGTGCCACCCAGAAATGTACCGATTGTCAGCGTAGCCCAACCTGTGGTCTGCGTAAGCGAGTTGGCCGTATGCATCTCTTTCTTGCTGGCGATGGCAGGCAGGATGGCCGACCGACCGCTGGTGAAGAATGGAGACGCCACCATCAACAGCGCACTCAACGGATACAACAACCAGGTGTGCTTCGGCGACAGTGCGAGAATAAAACCGATGGCCACCGCAAAGCGAACCAGATCGCTGATGATCATGATGCGTTTGCGGTCCATGCGATCGAGCAGCACGCCGGCAAGCGGTCCGGCCATCACCGCCGGAATGGCGCGGGACATCATAATCCCCGTAATCACCATGCCTGACCGTGTATGCGACAGGGCCAGGCTGAAGACGGCGATGTTGTTGAAGTGGTCTCCAATTTCACTGACCACCTGCCCCATCCAGGTGTAGCGATAGTTCCGGTTCTCCCGCAGCAGATCGACAAATTCCGCCATCAGGTCCGCTCCGCCACAAATACTCCCGCCAGCACCAGGCAGCCTCCGGCAACAAGCGACGTAGTGGGATTTTCGCCGAGTAACGGAATCGCCAACACCGTTGCGATTAGCGGCTGCAGATAGGAAAACGCGGAGACCCGGGACGCCGGAACGTGCGCCAGCGCGTAGTAATAAATCAGATAGCAAAGCACCTATGGAAACAGCGCCATATAAAAGACGCTAGCCCAAGTGGCCCAAGAAAGCTGGTGGAACGGAAAACCGGAAGATTGCCAAAGAGTCATTGGCAGCAGGAACGCACCGCCACCCACATAGGCGAAGGTATTGATGGTGATGCTGGAAAAGTTTCCCACCACGCGCTTCCCCATCACGGTAAATAAAGCGAAAGTAACTGCTGCGAGGAAGATATAGAAATCCCCGGCAACTGAGGTTGCCGCGCCCTTGGACGGCGAAAACTGCAACAGCCCCACCCCCGCCAACGCCAGCGCCATCCCTAGCAGCTTCGCGGCCCGCAGCGATTCCTGTCCAATGGCGGCAGCGATTGCCAGCACCAGGATTGGAGTCATGCCGATCATGATGGCCGCGTGCGCCACGCTGGTGCGGCCGATTCCCAATACGAAGAAGAGTTGATTCAAGGCCACGCCAAACATGCCAAGGAACATCAGCATTGGCACATCCGCAAGGGTCCAGGCCGCTACGCCTTTAGTCCGGCGCTCCCAAAAATAGAGGGGCCAGATTAACAAGCCCGCCAGTCCGGTGCGGAAACCCACGGCCATTAGCGGTGGAATTTGTCTAAGTGCGAACTTCGCAACGATGAAGTTCAGCGCCCACAGAAACGTCATCAAACCAATCAGCGAATAGAGCCGCCAATGAGAGGGGCCTGTCTCGGCGCCATCATTCAATTCCGGCTCTCCCCGATACTGATGATCTGTTCGCGGACAGTAATACCGCGGATGAAATCCAGGTCGACATCGTAGCCGAAGCCGGGCGAGTCGCGAAGCGCGATGGTGCCGTGGGGTGTGGTTTCCACCGCCGGAACAATGATGTCGCGAGCCCAATACCGTTTGCTGGCCGAAACGTCGCCGGGCAGCCCGAAATTCGGCAGCGTCGCCAGCGCCACATTGTGCGCCCGCCCTACGCCCGCTTCCAGCATGCCGCCGCACCACACCGGAATGCCGGCCTTCCGCGCCACGTCGTGCAATCGCTTCGCTTCCAGAAATCCGCCCACGCGGCCGAGCTTGATATTGATGATGCCGCACGCCCGCATAGCGATTGCCTGCTCGCCATGGTGCGCCGATCGGATACATTCATCCAGGCAGATAGGTGTGTGCAACTGCGCCTGCAGCGTGGCATGGTCGATGATGTCGTCGTGCGCCAGCGGTTGCTCAATCATCATCAGGTAGAAATCATCCAGCTGCTTCAGTCTGTCCGCATCCGCCAGCGTGTAGGCCGAATTCGCATCCGCCATCAGCTTGATGTTCGGGAACTCCCGCCGCACCTGCCGGATCACGTCCACGTCCCAGCCGGGCTTGATCTTCATTTTGATGCGCTGGTATCCGTCCGCGAGCTCCTTCTCAATCTTCTTCAGCAACTGCGCGACAGAATCCTGCACACCGATGGACACGCCGCACGGAATCTCACGCCTCGCGCCGCCGCCGATGTGCTGCCATAGAGGCACGCCCTTTTGCCGTGCTTCCAAATCCCACACTGCGGCTTCCAGTCCGCCGCGCGCCATTTTATGTCCGCGGATATGGCTCGTCAACGGAGCCACCTCTTCGGCGCTGGTCAGTTCCCGGCCGATCACGCGCGGTGCAATGTAGTGTTGCAACAGCAGCCAGACAGAATCGGTCCACTCTTCGTTGTAGAACGGATTCTCGCCCGCCGTCACCTCGCCCCAGCCTGACAGGCCGTCCGAGATCACTTCCACCAGAACGATATCCCGCTCTGTAGTTCGTCCAAAACTGGTCTCGAAGAAATGCACTAACGGCATCCGCAGATGCCGGATCACCACTCGATCTACTTTGATTCCCATGGACCTAATAGGTACGTTCCGGCCTGCTCGGACTTTTCAAAGCCGACG
>JANXXV010000428.1 GCA_025350445.1 Bryobacteraceae bacterium
ACCAGATGCACGTGCGGCATCAATTTGACAGCATCTTTGCGTTGCTTTCCGATTACGGTGGTCTCACACTTGTAGTTCTTCTGTTCCAGTCCCTTGTAGCCCTGCCAGCCGTCGGTGTGAACTGTGCTTCCCGGTTCAATCGAGTCCACGACGAAAGAGTGCAGGCTGTTGGCCGAAGCGTCCTGTATGGAACGCAGCCGGATGCGGCCAATGCTTTTGTCCTCAATCTCAACGGCGACTACAATCAAGGACTTGTCACCTCGGCGACGGCCGGAGATGCCATCCTCTTCTCCGCCCACGAAGGTTTCATCGACTTCCACGCGACCGTGCAGCCGGTCGCGTCCGGGCCGAACCATAGCGCGGCGCAATTTGTGCAACCAAGCCCAAGCCGTCCGATAACTACCCAGCCCTAAAATCCGTTGCAGTCCCAGAGCGCTCGTTCCGTTCTTCTGGTTGGTGATGTACCAGATCGCTTGAAACCAGAGCGTGAGGGGTGCATGCGTGTCTTGGAAAATCGTACCCGCGATAACCGAACTCTGATAATCGCAAGCGGCACAATGCATGAGGATGAGCCGCTGCCGCCAGAACTTGCCGTGTCCGCAGCGCGGGCAACGGAAACCGTCCGGCCAGCGGAGTTGCACCAGATAATCGCGGCAGGCTTCTTCGGTAGCGAAGCGGCACTCGAATTCCGCTAAGTTGCGAGGGTAATCCTCGATGGCCATCCATGCTATATGTTGGGGTTACATGAGTCAAGTGCATAGCTAGACGTTGTATAGCTGAACGTTGACGAATGGCGGATACACGTTCGAAGCTGGTTTCATCACTCAGGCATCGCTGTGCGCCCGTGCGGTTGAAACGTCCCCGGAAGGGAAGGTGGACAGCATGAGGGTGTATCGGAGCTTCCGCGTACCGGATATGTACACGGCGCCAATGAAGTAGATCTTGACGATCGGAGGGTAGGTGCTGCATTGACCGATCGTCAGGTATGCACGGGCCGTTCGGAGGGATACTTGGGCGATCTCAATCTCGCTGCCGTCGGAGACTGACCGGTCGCATCGCAACGAGTACCGGGATAGCGAGGGGCTCGCTGTACTTCGATCCCCTCGCACTCTCGCGCGATCAGAAATCGAATCGCGCGCTCACCTGAACCCGCCGACCCGATCCCGCTCCCGTCACCAGGCCGAAGCTCGAACTCGAGATGTTGGTACTCGGGCTGTTGAAGTTCGCATGGTTGAACGCGTTGTAGAGTTCGCAACGAAGCTGCGCCCGCAGACGATCCTCGTATAAATACACATTCTTCGCCGCGACAATGTTCCAGTTTACCGACGCGGGCCCGATGAGCACCGACCGAGCCGAGTTGCCGTAGTATCCGCGGCCAGCCGCAGGCACTACAAAGGCTGAGCGGTCGAACACCACGTTGTGGCTCTGGATGCGGTCACGCATGGAGCCGCTCAGATTGCCGTCGCCTATCCGATCCGGACGCCCCCCGAACTTATTCGTATTGGTTGGATCGATGCTCGAGAAACTGGGCGACTTGAACGGGCCGCTCTGCATCAGAGTGGTGCCCGCAACCTGCCAGCCAGATACGATCTTGTCGAACAATCCGGAGGCATTGCCCAAGAGCGCTTTTCCGCGACCCACAGGGAGTTCATAGGTGTAGAAGAAGATCAGCGTGTGGCGGCGAATGGCCCCATCGTCGCCTCGTTCCAACTGCCGGCTATATTGATTCTGCGCCGGTGAATTCAGGTATCCGTTCAGCCCCACTTCGTCCAGCGCCTTGGCCCACGTGTAGTTGGCGTTGAACGTCAAGCCTCGTGCCAGCCGGCGGTCGGCTTTGATGGTGAGTCCATGGTAAATCGACGATGAACCCGTCTGGTTATAGGTCACCGAGTTGAAGAGCGGATAGGCAAGTCTGGATGGACTGAACGCCGTGGTGCTGGGTCGAAGCAAGTTCAAATTATCGGCGAACGGCAGATTCTTTGCCTTGGTGCCGACGTAGGCGACGTCCACCGCGGTCTTGCCTATCTGGCGGCCTACAGAGACGTTCCATTGCTGCGTACGCTCGTGCGGGAAATCAGGATCGGTGGCGCTAATGCTCTGTACTCCCGCGAACCCTTGGACGGCCGACTGAAACGGATTCGGGAAACTGATGCTCGGCTGGTTGTTTACGATGTACCAGCTTTGGTTGGATCTCCAGGGTCCGCCGGTGGCGCTCAAGCCCAACTGGCCAGGCCACATCGAGGTGAAGATTCCGTACCCCATGCGGACGACGGTTTTGTCGTCTCCAAAAGGACGATACGCCACGCCGATCCGAGGACTCCAATTGTTTGCGTCCGTCCGGGTCACGCCACTTGTTGGCAGACCGGCGGCACTCGCGGTGATAATCGGCAGAGCCGCCGCAACCGCGGGCACCAAGTCCGCTGGAATGCTGGAACCGGCCGTTACGACGCTTCCCGTCTTGATATCGAAGGAGGCCAGGCGATTGAACTTCTCCGACCACGGAGTTTGGTATTCATAACGGATTCCGTAAGTCAGAGTCAGGCGGGGGCTCACTTTGAATTCATCCTGGACATAGTAGCCTTGCTGCGTGCTTCGAATATAGGCGTTCGGCCGCGCGATGGCGAGACTGACGTTCGACGGCAGACCAAGCAGGAAATTCGCATAAGCGAAGCCGCTCAATTGATCGTCGAAGCTGAATGCGCCGGTAATGTTCTGGGGCTTGTTCTGGTCGTTCACCTGATAGCGCCGCACGTCGAAACCGGCCTTGAAGTTGTGGCGGCCTCTGTTCCAGGAAACGTTGTCGGTCAACTGATAGGTATTCTGAGTTTGCGAGCTGTATCCGGTGGAGCCGGTGCCTTGAAATCCGTTATCGCCGCCGATTTCGAAATACGGCATCCCGGCGAGGGAAGGATCGTTGCTCGGATTGCGGATCCCTTGCAGTCCGAGTTTGGCGACAACGTCGGGCAGCGGGTTGACACCCCAGTAATCAAAACTGGTGCTGCTGTAGCCGAGTTTCAATTCATTGACGAGCCCCGGATTGAGGATATGAGTGTCGGAGACGATAAAGCTGCGGCCGGGATCATTGTCGCGGGTGCCGGCGTATCCGCCAAGGAGTGGGCCAGGGTTCGCATCCTGGTTGTGAACGGTGAGTCCGACACGCGCGAAGAAGTAGTTCCGGTCTGAGATTTTGTGGTCAATACGAGTGGAAACGTTGTCGGCATTGAATTGTGCGCCGGGATCTGTGAAATAGTTGTTCACCAGCCCAAGATCGCCCTGTCCGCGAAGGTTCGGAGACGGATACACCAGCGACTGCAATGAAGCGGATACCGGACTGATGCGGCTGGTGGAAATCTTATTGCCGGCGAACGGCTTCCCGTTTAGCGGATCCAGGATGGTGATGGAACCCGCCAGTGACGAAAAATCGCCTGTGCGGAAGTCCGCGGTTGGAACCGAAATCTGTGAGCGGGCTCCGGTGCGATAACGCGCGCCGCCGTATGTGAAGAAGTAGAACGTGCGGTTCTTGCCGTTGTAGAGATGCGGGATGTAGACCGGGCCGCCGTTCATCGCCGTGAATTGGTTGTAGTTCTCAAACGAGGGTGACGTGGTGTCCTGCCAGGCGCGGGCGCCAGTTGCCGAATTGTAGTTACCCCAGAACAGACCGCCGTGAAACGCATTTTCGCCGGACTTGCTGACAGCGGCGAACTGCGCCACCTGCGGGTACTCCGCGGAATTGTTCGTTGTCATCACCTTCAATTCCTGGAAAACTTCGATGTCGCCGGAAAATCCGTTCGGAGTCTGGCGGCTGCTGACGATGTCATTGACGGAGAGTCCGTCGGCTGTGTAGTTGTTGGCGGTGTCGCGAGCGCCGTTCACCTCCACGCCGCTCGACGATTGCACTCCGGCGGCCACCTTGGCGACGTTGATCCATGCGCGTCCGTAGATGCTCATGGGAAGTTCGGCGAAGTCGCGCGCCGTCGAGACAACGGAGAGCGTGGCGGATTCGGTATTGATGTGGGCGGCGCTTACGCCTTCCACGGTGATGGTGGTGCTGACGTCCCCAACTTCCAGGACCGCGTTGACCCGGCGAAGCTGGCTCTGTTCGACCGACACGCCGCGCGTAACGTAAGACTTGAAGCCGATGGCTTCCACGTTGACGCGATACCGGCCGTTGAGGATGCCGGAGAAGCGATAGTCGCCTGCTGCGTCGGTCATCTGTGTGCGTTCATCGTTGGACCCCTCGTTCACAAGCACTACCTTCGCGCCGGGAATAATGGAGCCTCCGGAATCGTGAACGGTTCCGAGGACACTGCTTTGACTGGATTGTGCCTGCATCAGAGACGGCGAAAGTGCCATCCCTCCCGCAAGCAGGAGCGCTAACCTGCAAAATCGATTTCTCACGTGCGTTGTTCCTTTCAAGTGCTTCCCCCTTGGCTGGATTCCCGGCGGTGATCAGACCGCCTGGCATTTATTTTGTTACTAACAAATCTTATAAGCTAAGCGAACGCCCTTGTCAAGCAAAAAACGCCGGACGGTTACTTAGGGCGCGGTCAGGGCGTGGCTAGCCACGTATAGGGCGACCGATTGGCGCGTCCCATCAGTGCATTGGCCTCGGAATCGCCAACCCACCGGCTTTGCCCGGCATCCCATGCGAGTTTGCGTCCCACGCGATAGCTAATATTTGCAAAGTGACAAAGATCGGCAGAGGTTGCACCGATCTCGATGTCCGCGCGAAGCCGCGTATGGTCACGGCTCTTTACTGCTTCGAGAAAATTGAGCACGTGTGGCGCGGTTTCAGACGTCTGCGGGGCGCGCCCTTCCTTAGTCAACTTATGGTCGTCTCCCTGGTACACGCGATAGGCTACGTCATCCAGTTCCAGAAAACCGTCGCTGCCGTAGAAAATGTTGCCGATGCAGTTGCCACGCGGCGAGCCGATGTTGCCCACACGTTCGGACGGTAGCCCGCGGACTTCAAATTGGATCTGCTTGTCTCCGAAGTCGAGTGTGGTGGAAACGGTGTTCGGCGTCTCCTGGTCATCCTGATAGACCAACTTTCCGCCAGTCGCCACTACGCTGCGGAGCGCGCTGTGATTGTCCGGCAATCCTAATCCCCATCGCGCGACATCCATCTGATGAACGCCCTGGTTTCCTAGATCGCCGTTGCCGGTATCCCAAAACCAGTGCCAGTTGTACTTGAACCGCAGCTCATTGAACGGCCTAAGCGGAGCGGGTCCAAGGAACGCGTCCCAATCGACACCCTTCGGAACGGGAGAATCGGCCTTTTGTCGAATCGACTTCCGCCGCTTGTAGCAGAGCCCTTTGGCGGCATAGACCTTTCCGATCACGCCGGACTTCAACAGGTCCACCACTTCCATTTTGTGTGGCATGCTGCGGCTCTGCGATCCCACCTGCAACATACGGGCGTGCTTGCGCGCAGCCTCAATCATGATGCGGCTTTCGACAGGATCGTGGCTGGCAGGCTTTTCGCAATACACGTCCTTACCGGCGCGCATTGCCCAGACGGCGCCCAGCGCATGCCAGTGATTCGGCGTGGCCATGGAAACCGCGTCAATCTGTTTCAGGTCGAAGATCTGCCGCATATCGCCAAATTGTCGGGCAGGCCGTTTTCCTGCACCCACAATCCGGCTTTGCGCTTTTTCGATGGCCACCGGGTCCACATCGCAGATCGCGGCGATCTCCACACCGTCCTGGGCGAGGTATTCCGTGAGGTGATCGTTGCCTCTGCCACCCAAGCCGATTAGCGCGACGCCCACACGGTCGTTTGCGCCCGGAATGCTCTGGGCGCCGATGGATAGAGAAGCCGCCATAGAGGGAATAAAATCACGTCGTCGCATTGGTCCTTTTCACACTCTGATTTCGAATTGGTTCAGCCTACTGGGCGGGATCGAGAGGTCTCCCAGCCATCGATCCAGATTCTCACGAACGAAGTTGTCATCGTTCAAATTAGGATAGATCCGGTAGATGCGATTAATCTCCTCGGACTGGTCGGGTGAGAGATCCTCATTCGGATCCAAGCAAGTCCGGCCCGACATCAGGCCCTGTCTCCGCAGAACCTCGTGAAGCCCGGCAATGCAACCTCTGAACTGGTTACTGCTGTCGAAGAGCGCCGCATTTGCATTGGTTACTTGCTGGGCGAGTGTAAGAAGTTCCGCCAGTACCGCGCTACCCCGCCGCATCACTGCGTGTACCTGATCGAAGATTTCCCGCGCACGCCGCGTCCATACCGACCAGTGCCCCAACAGTCCGCCTGCAAACCGCAACCGCACGCCCTCGATCTCCGTTTCGGTGAGCAGGTCAAGCAGAATGTGATCGTCATTGCCGGTGTAGAGCGCGATCTCGCGGGCGCGGCCCGATTCTGCAACAGCACGTAGAACGTCCAGCGACTGATAGCGTTGGAAGGGCGCAATCTTAATCGCGACGACCGATTCTAGTAGTGCGACTTCGCGCCGGAACTCCAACGGCAGAGCGCGTCCCCCCACGGCAGGTTGCAGGTAAAATGCGAAAACCGGTATGATCTCACCGATGGTCCGCATGTGATCCACTAACTGCGGCACTGTGGCTTCAGACAAAGCAGCTAGACTCACCAGAGCGCAGTCGAATCCGAGCGAGCGCGCCAGCGCGGCTTCGCGCGTTGCCTGAGCCGTGGTTCCGCACACGCCGGCGATCTTCACTAGCGGTGTTGCTTTCAGTTCTTCCATAGCCAGTTCGAGCACTGGACGAAACAATCCGATCTTCGGATCACGGATCGCGAATTGTGTTGTATGAACACCGATTGCAATGCCGCCGGCGCCAGCTTCAACGCAGTAGCGGGTGATGGCACGTTGCCGCCGTTCGTCCAACTTGCGGTGCGGAGTCAGCGCAAGCGGGTGCGCCGGGATCATCAGCCCATCCTGAAGTGCGTTGCGCCACGCCATCCTTCAGTACCTCCCCTGCCGCTGCTCAAAGTGTGTCGGCTTCTCAAGCGACCGGCCACCTTGTCCAATCCATGACGCGGTCCATTGCATCATGGTCTCCAACGAAACCTCAGGATATCCAAACAGAGCATGACAACGAGATGCTTTGCTCAGTAGTGCCGTCTCGGCCTCCATGCCCTCAAACAGCGGTTCCGTGCTGAACAGTTCGCCGAAGCGATGTGCCAGCCAACGAACGGAAATAGTCTCCGGCCCCGTAAGATTCAGCACGCAAGGCGGAGTGGCCGCCAAACCGAACGACCGCAAACAGACACTGTTGGCGTCGCGCCGCCGCATTGCATTCAACGTACCGGTCTCCACGTTTACAGGTAGCCCCTGGAATACGCGCCGGGCAATGTCCGGCAGAACCCCATAGCGCAGGTCCACTACATAGTTCAGCCGCAGCACCGTGACGGGCGTTCCGCGAGTGGCCGAGCCGTACTCGAACATCCGCCCGCGCGCTAACGCGGACTGGGCATAGTCCCCCACCGGACCCAGTTCATCCTGTTCGGTGCTGCCGCCAGTGTGGGGCGCCGTGAGCGGGTACACATTGCCGGTAGAAAACGTTACGATCCGGGACTTCGCGAATCGCTCCGCCGCCAGCGCTGGCAGGTACGCATTCATTGCCCAGGTAGCACTCTGCCGGCCGGAGGTGCCGAATTTTCGGGCTGCCATAAATACGATGTTCGGAATTGAGGGCAACTGAGCAAGCGCGCCTGTCGCCAGTAGATCCGTCTGGATCACCTCGACACCACAGTCTTCCAACACCGCCGCGAGCGCCGGATTCGAGAATCGAGCTACCGCGACGATCCGTTTGCGCGCTCCACTTTCGTCCGCTGCGCGGCGCGCGGGCCGGGCCAGGCTGGGGCCCATCTTGCCCCCGGCGCCTAGGATCATGATGTCTCCGTCAAGCGCCGTCATCGCCTCGCGGTCGGTCGCGGTAGGGCGGGATAGCAGGTCGTCGAGCTCTTCTTCGGACGCTGGTATAAGTGTGTGCGGCATTGGTCTGCGCGGTTGTGGATACGAAGAAGTTTAAATTCGATTACTGCATTTGTCAACAGCAATTGTGAATCCGCCAAGCGGTCGCTCCACTGGTTGCATTTCTCCAAACTGGGACGGATAGCGCAGTAAACCGTTGATTTCTTTCGAAGCGGTGCTTCCCGGCAGGCCTTTCGACCCGAGTTTTCTGCGGGTAGAAGCAAATTGCTTAATTTGTTCACTTACTGTTGACAGCTTGATTCTGCTGTGATACGATCTCCCTTGAAGCGCACCGCGCCGGACCTTTGCATGGCTCACTCATTCAGCCGCCGCGTATCACCCGAATCCGACACGCGCGGCGCTCTCTTCCCGGTCGTTAGTCTTTACGCAGCGGCGGACGCACCGCTCACGGTCAGAGCCGAAGATCCCTTTTGGCGGGAAGCGCCGGCCACTATTGCTGGTCACGATCCCTTCGGGGCCGCAGTGCCTGACCTTCAGACGGAACTTCGTTCGCGCTGGACCCGCGACCACTTGTACGTCCACTTCCGTTGCCCCTATCAGGCGCTCTACCTGAAGCCCGATCCCGATCGCAGCAGCAAGACCTGGGAGTTGTGGAACTGGGATGTCGTCGAATTCTTTATCGGCAACGGCGAAGACCCTTGTCAGCGTTACAAGGAGTTTGAGCTCTCCCCGCAAGGTGAATGGCTCGACCTCGCTATTGAAAGCGTACCACCAGATCCGCGGCAATGCTGGCAGTGGGCGTCCGGTTTTCAAACCGAGGCGCGAATCGATGCGGGGGAACGCGTCTGGAGTGGTTGTATGCGCATTCCATTCGCATCGATCGCCAATTCCCCCGCCGCTCCGCAGAAGACTTTCCGAATGAACTTTTACCGCATCGAAGGCCGGCCCGGATACCGGAAGCACATCGCATGGCGGCCCACACACAGCGACAGCTTCCACGTTCCAAAGGCTTTCGGCAGCCTTGTGCTCTTGGACGAGCAATCCCGACTATGAGCCAGAAACCCATGCAACGAGGAACACTGACGCACGCCGAGATCGTCCAACAGCCGGAACTCTGGCCTACTACACTGGACCGCGTAGCAGACCGGTCGGCCCTGATCAGTGCCGATGCCCACGTTGTTCTGACTGGCGCAGGCACTTCCGCGTACGCTGCCGCTGCGATAGCCGCGGCGTGGCCCGGCGGGCGGGCAATACCGACGACGAGTTTGCTGGTGGATTCGAGTGACTTCGCCCCGGACGCGCTGCTGATCTCCCTGGCGCGTTCGGGAAACAGTCCGGAAAGTACTGCCGTGATTCGCAAGATCCGGCGGAGCCATCCCGGCGTCGCCCATTTAGTAATCACTTGCAACCCGGAAGGCCAATTGGCCAACTTCACGGGGATCGAGGCAATCCTATTGGATTCCCGGACTAACGATCGCAGCCTCGCAATGACCAGTTCCTTCTCAAATCTGGTGCTGGCCGGAATCGCGTTGCGTCACGCCGAGGCCCTTCGCCCGGTGTTGCCGGGAATCTGCGGCCGCGTGCAGTCCATGCTGCCGGAACTGGAACAATCGGCGCATGACATCGCGCAGGCTTGCCCCGCACGGGTTGCCGTCCTTGCCTCGCCACCGCTTGAGGCCGCGGCGCGGGAGACGGCGCTGAAGATCCTCGAGATGACGGGCGGCCGAACCGTCGCGCTATCGGAGACTTTCCTCGGCCTTCGCCATGGCCCGATGAGTTTCCTCAACCGCGACTCGCTCGTGGTGTGCCTGTTGTCTTCGGATCCTCTGCGCCGCCCTTAT
>JANXXV010000472.1 GCA_025350445.1 Bryobacteraceae bacterium
CGATGTCGCGGCAAAATAGAGATGTCCTATTTTGGAAACGTCGAAACGCTGGAGGGCCCCTTTTCCCTCTGTGTCCATTGTCGAGAACGGTGCTCGCCGTCAAGGGATCGCATTCGCCCCGCAATACGCGCGCGCCTTTGACGGTTCCGCGCCGTCCGCCATAGTCCGCATTAGTACCTATCCAATGGAATCATCACGTTTCCTGGCAGAAAAGATTTTGGGTAGCGCTTTTCGTTCAATACCCACGGGCTGTTGGAGGCACTTTGCCAGAGGGTTCAACTTTTCGATTTGTCGCGCCCTGTTTGGTTCCGGCTACGCCGGGTTAGTACCTATCCAACGGAATCATCACGTTTCCTGGCAGAAAAGATTTTGGGTAGCGCTTTTCGTTCAATACCCACGGGCCGTTGGAGGCACTTTGCGAGAGGGTCCAACTTTTCGATTTGTCGCGCCCTGTTTGGTTCCGGCTACGTCGGGTTAGGAATGAAGAAGGTTTGTGATGGCAGACTTTGAAATACTTTCGGTGGTGGCTCTGATCGAGCACCTGCGAGAGGAAGAACTCGTCCGCGGCTAGGTTGGCGCGGTTGTTCAGAACTGGGCTCCGGCCGTTTACCAGGTCGAGTTCTGCGACGATGATGGCAAAGTGTACGCGAAGGTTGCACTGAAGGCGGAACAACCGATGCGCCTCCACGACGAGCCGAGTCATCGGACTGCTTAATACACACGAGAGCTTTCAATCGTGCAACGGGCCTCACGCATGCCGTGTTCGCTATGGTCGGCCGGGGCAAAGAGGAGTAACCCGAGCGCCAGCGTACCCAAAGCGAGTAAAGCATTCTTGGCGTTCTGCTTTGCATCGATTGCCCTCAGGCGCTCGACAATGCCGTGCTCCGAATGGTCTGGACTAATGGCTTTGATCACTGACTGACGCTCCCGCCTGACGCCAATTCAGCGAACTACTGCAAGCCGGTCCAACCCACTTTCGGCTTCTTCAAACCGGGATACGCTGAACTACCACTTCTTTCATCGCGAAACACCATCGTTTTCGGACCAATTTACAACTGGCGAAAATGGCCTTGGTTTCGCGACAGCCGGGCTAGCCACCGCCGCGCACCCAGGTCCGTTAACCTTTGGCTTCCGCGTTAGCGCGATTCAGCAAGGCCTTCATGTAGGCGAACCCATACGCCGTCTGGGTAAAATTGCCGCCCACCATGGTTGGACTGTGGTCCAGAATCACAATGCCGTCGTAATTCACGTCCCGCAGCGCTTTCATTATTTTCCACATGTCGTAGTAGCCATTGTCCATGAACGTCTCGACAAAATGCGGCAGCGGAGCGCTCACATTGCGGAAGTGAATCTTCCAGATTTTTTTGGCGCCGAAGTAGCGGATCATCTCTTCCGGGTCCTTGCCGGTAAGCGCCTTGCCACCTTCCAGCCAAGTTCCGCAGCAGAGGCAAATGCCCACGTTCGGGCTATTGGCAATTTCCATGGCGCGCTTGTACCCTTCGAAGTTTCCGAAGATGCAGCGCGGCACGCCCGCCAGCACCGGCACAGGCGGATCGTCCGGATGGATGCCCATGCGCACGCCCGCCTCTTCCGCCACCGGCGCCACCTGCTTGATGAAATAGGTGTAGTTTTCCCAGATCTCCTCCTTCGTGAAGACGCGGCCGTTCGACAGCGGTCCGGCGGAAATCTTGCCGGCCCAATTTCCACGGGCCTCCGGGCTGTTCTCGTCGAACTCGCGCGCCGACGCGCCGCGGATGTCCTTCCTGCCGCTGGTCCAGATACCGTTCCCCATATGCGCGTAGGTGGTGTAATGGATTCCGGCCTTTCCCAGGTTGCGCAGGTACTGCTTATACTCCTCAATCTTGGCGGCGCGTCCAGGCAGGTTGAGCGTGACCTCCGGCATATTGTGGACACTGGTGTTGCCGATGTTCCACACGGTGATGCCGGCATCCGCATAGCGCTTCTTAATCTGCTGAAAGCCTTCGGCGGTACGCAGTTCAGGCGTGGACCCAACGCTAACGTATTCGGCTCCGATTTGCTTCAGAAATAAGAGTTGCTCGTCGGTCGGCGTGGCGGACGATTGCGCGCATAACTTGATCCCCGGCGCTACCTTGTGCACTTCCGCTGTAGCGTTGCCGGCGAAGACTGCCGCGCCAACCGCGCCCATCGCCCAACGCGCAAATTCTCTTCTGTCCATCTCGTTCTTGTTGTTCATCGGATTCTCCTTGCGGGTTCCAATGATATCGCGGGTCCACGGAAAGGCGTGGGGCTGCTGGGTAAAATCACACACCAGTGCAACTTGACCCAGCGGTCAGGATTCGCGAATGCGCCATTCTCCAATGTTTCCGCTGCTACACTATGGAAGACTAGTTGCAGTCGTACAGGGACCAATGACACGTCTTTCTACCAGTTCGGCAGTCCAGCCTTCTAGGGAACCGTGCGATTCCCAATGCGCCGCCTGCGCCTATAATAGGCGAGTTGCGGAATCGAAAGATGCCGGAAT
>JANXXV010000478.1 GCA_025350445.1 Bryobacteraceae bacterium
ATGGCCAGAAGTCGCAGCCTCTCGAACCGGGCCAGATTGCCGGACGCGGCGGCATTGTTGTGAGCACCCAGGGAGTGGCGGGCTCGGGCGGCGCCATGGGTGGCGGTCCCACGTTCGGTATACCGGGAATGGGCAGAATGGGTGGCGGGGGCGTGGGAAACGCGTCTACCGCTACCGAAGCCAAGACCACCGTCCAGGCCGATACCGGCGAGGCTGACAATCCCCTGCTTCAGGTGCTGAAGGACAAGGTGCTGCCTGAGAAAGAGACCAACGATCCGCAGTCCGGGCTGCTGTACTTCCTGTTTGATGGAAAACCGCCGAAAATGAAAGATCTGACCCTCATCTATAAGTTCCGCGGCGGGAAAGTAATCCTGGACTTCAAGCCTTAAATCATGAATATCGCCGAACTTGATACCCCCGCGCTGCTTATCGATCTGGACATCATGGACCGGAACCTCGGGAGAATGGCGGACTACGTCCGCGCCCACGGGTTACGGCTTCGCCCGCATACCAAAACGCACAAGATCCCGTCGCTGGCCGAACGGCAAATCGCCCTGGGAGCCGTGGGCCTGACCGTGGCCAAGGTAGGCGAGGCTGAGGTAATGATGAAGGCTAGCCCGGCGGAGCTTCTGGTGGCCTATCCGGTGATCGGAAAGCAGAAACTGGACCGCCTGATGGCGATTGCGAAAAGTACCACCGTGACGGTCTCGCTCGACAGCGTGACGGCGGCATCCCAGCTCTCAGCGGCGGCACAGGCAGCCGGGCGAACCATTGGCGTGCTTGTCGAGATCGACGCCGGTCTGGGGCGGGTTGGCGTACAACCCGGACCAGACTTGCTGGCGCTGGTCCAATCGATGGCATCGCTGCCGGGGCTGTTGTTCGAGGGCGTCGCCTTCTATCCAGGCCATATCAAAGTGCTGAACGAAGCTGCCGACGCCGCGCTTGCCGCGGTGGGGACGTTGCTGGATGGCGTGGTTCGCGATCTGGAAGCGGCCGGGTTTCCGGTGAAGATCGTGAGCGGCGGATCCACGCCGACCCTGTACCGGTCGCATCAGGTGGCCCGGCTCAACGAGATCCGGCCCGGAACCTACATATTCAACGACCGGAATACCGTACTCTGCGGCGCTATAACGTATGACGACTGTGCGGCTTCCATCCTGGCGACGGTGGTTTCTACCGCGGTGAAAGGCCAAATGATTATCGACGGCGGATCGAAGACGTTCTCGTCGGACCGGCCGATGGGTCTGGAGGAAGTCAGCTTCGGCCGGTTGCTCGACGCGCCGGAAGCGGTTTTCGCAAAGATGAACGAGGAACACGGGTTCGTCGACATCCGCAACGTATCCAAATCGTTTCAGGTAGGGGATCGGGTTCGGGTACTGCCGAACCACGTTTGCGTTGCAGTGAACTTACACGAGCAGGTTTATGGATATCGGGGGGAAACGGTGGAGCACGTCTGGCGGGTAGAAGGCAGGGGCAAGCTACAATAGCTTGCCCGCGCCGGAAAAGAAACCGAAAACTAGTGGGCCATCTTGACGGAATCGATTGTGACGGTGTCGCCGTCCAACTTGCCCGAGATGGTGACCTTGTGGCCGAGGTGGTCCATCACCTTGTCGGCATTGGCGATCTTGATAACCTTACCGTCAGTGACGAATACCGGAGCGGCTCCGCCCTTCACGCACTTGGTGACACAGGCGATGGCCTTGTCCGATCCGTCTACATGCTTGGCGCCGCAGCCAGCTTCGGAAATCGCGCCAGTCCACTCAGCGGCAAATGCGCTGAGAGCGAACAGCGAGGACAATACGAGAACTTTCTTCATTTGTTAGATCCTCCTACGGATTCTGAAATACTTGTTACGAAAACTGAAAACCGACTCTGTGACTATACCTGAGAAAAACGTCCTATGCAAGCCTACATCCAGGTATACGTAGACAGCCACCTGCCGGATGAGGTGTTTACTCTACTACCGCCTGAACGGTGAGGGGCGAATTTCCCTCCAGACGGTTGTTTACGAACAGGTACGCAGGCTGCCCTCTGCGCTGCGCCCGCACCATCAAATCGCGGAGTGCCGTTCGGGCCTCCGGATTCTCGTCTTTTGTCTCCGTATACGGGGAGAACGTCTTCACCGCAAGTTCGTAGGGACGGCCCTGGCGCAGCAGCGCCCGGGCTACGGTGAAATCGGCGGTGAAAACATCCTTGATCTGCATCTGGGCGCTGAGCGGCGGCATTCTGGTCCACGCGTTGAACACGTGAGCCACATGGTGTGCGCGGAGCGTTTCGAAGTACTCCGGGAGCAAGTAATCCTGATTGCGGATCTCCACCGCGTAGCGGAAGCCCGGCGGCAGTTTTGCCAGAAAAGCCGCCAGATCCAAGAAGAAGAGCTGAGGATCGGCGTAGGCCTGCCTGGAGAACGTTCCAAACTCGAAGATCAGGACGGCAATCCGGTCCGCGTACGGGATCAGCGGCTGCAGAAAGAGCGCGTCGAACAGCTCCGCATTCAGAAACGACGCGTTGTCCCGGCCGCTGCGGGCCCCATACCTGAGATGGTTGGGGAACCGCTTGCAGGTGATCTCTTCGGGGACCTTCAGGCCAAACTGCAACGCCGGCGGGGCGGCGTCAAACAGTTTCCGCCAGAATTGCGGCGAGGGAAATTGATAAAAGGAGAAGTCGCCACAGACCACAGGGAAGGTTTCGGCGTACTCGGCGATGCAGGTTTCCTCAAAACGCTTCTTGGAAAACCTGCCGCGGGTTATGTAGCGTTCCGGCGTGTAGATCTGTCCCAGCCAGCCTTCATATTTCCAGGAACTGCCTCCGAGATAGATACCTTTCTCCGCCAGCGCCCGAAGTTTGGCGGCTAGCTTCACGCGGTCGAAGGCGGGCGGGTCGTCGAAGAGTTGTAGCGTCTCCACTGCGCGCTATTTTACGGAAATCACCGAGATAGTGTTACCAGTGCCCGGGGTCATCGGCAGCAACTGCACCGTGGTGCGGGTTGGAGTCGGGGAGCCGAAAAACGTCGCGTAGATCTTATTCATGGCGGCGAAATTGTCGATGCTGTTGACGTAGACGTTGCCGGCAACCACGTTGTCCATGGTCAATCCGGCGGCAGTCAGATCCTTCTTGATGTCTTCCAGAATCTTGTCCGCGGCCGGGCCGGAGTGCGTGCAGTAGACATCGGTCTGCCCTGCGATTCCGGTGATCTGGATGGTAGCGCCGGCCGGCAGTGCGTTGACGGGAAGATAGACAACAGTCGCGGTTGGTTTGAAACTCTTCTTCGCCAACGCCTCCACCTGCTCATACGGAGTCTTAAGAGTGAAATAGACGTTCACAAACGCCATGTCGGCCAGCTTCAGCTTCTTCGTCTTCAAGTACTGAGCGGCGCCTTCAAAACTGCTTCCGGGAACATACACCCGCTTGCCGGGTTTAGTCGTGACAACCGCGCTGATCTCCACCGGCGTATCGAGCGGCATGCGCTTCACGCCAATCACGGCGCGGACCGGCGGTTTCGCGGGGAAGAAGGTCTTGAACACCTTGTCCATGGCGGCATAATTGGCCATGTCCGTCAGATAAATCTGCGTGTAGACAACATCGGTCATCTTCAGACCGCCTGCCTCCACGACCGTCTTGACGTTCTCGAGCGACTGCTTGGTTTGGGCTTCGATATCGGCCGGGAGTTTGCCCTCCGGATCGCGGGCTCCCTGGCCGGATACATAGAGAAAATCGCCGGACTGAATGCCCGGGCTGAACGGACCGATCGGCTTCACACCAGGCGGGAATATGGGCTTGCGATCGGCGGCCATGCCTGTAAGTGCGGCGGCGGTAACCGCGATGAGCGCGAAAGTGAACTTCACTTGATCTCCAGAATCTCTCTTTCTTTCCCCTTGGAGGCGATGTCGATCTTCAGCATGTGCCCGTCGATCAGCTTCTGAATCTCATCGTGGGCACGGTGGTCTTCGTCTTCGCTTACCAGCTTGTCCTTGAGCAACTTCTTCCCCGCATCGTTGGCGTCGCGGCGGATGTTGCGCAGGCTGACGCGGTGCTCCTCGGCAACGTGATGCAGCTTCTTGACGAAGTCTTTGCGCCGCTCTTCGGTGAGCTGCGGAATG
>JANXXV010000873.1 GCA_025350445.1 Bryobacteraceae bacterium
GAATCATCAGCGGATTCTCTGTCACCCGGTACCCGTAATCATCCGTTGCGCCGAAGATCGTGCCGCCGCGCAGTCCGCCGCCCGCAACCCAGAGCGAGAAGCCGGACGGGTTGTGATCGCGGCCATCCTTACCCTGCACGAATGGCGTGCGTCCGAACTCGCCGGACCAGATCACCAGCGTTTCATTGAAGAGCCCGCGGGCTTTCAGATCGCGGATCAACCCGGCTATCGGCTGGTCCACCGTGAGCGCGTTGGCGGCGTGGCCCTCCCTTAGTTTGCTGTGCTGATCCCAGCAATTTCCGCCGCCCAGATCCTTTGGCGGCACCATGGTCAATTCCACGAAACGCACGCCGCGCTCAATCAACCGCCGGGCCAGCAGGCACTGCCGGGCGTAGGCGCGGGTGTTGGCATTAGTTGAATTCATGCCGTAGAGCTTCTTCGTCGCCTCCGATTCGCCCGCGAAGTCCACCAACTCCGGCACAGCGGTCTGCATGCGGTACGCCGTTTCATAGTTGCGGATGGCTGCTTCTACTTCGGTGTGGTTATGCATGCGTTGTAGGAAGTCGCGATCGGCGGCGGCGACGAACGCCAACTGCCGCCGCTGCAGCGCGTCGGATTGCTTCGGCGCGATGTCTTGCAGAGGTTCGGGCCGTTCCGGGTATAGGAACGAACCCTGATGCACGGCCGGCAGAAATCCGTTGCCATAAACGTTGATGCCGCCGAGGGGAATCTCGCCGCTGCCCAAGACTACGAATCCCGGCAGGTTCTGATTTTCGGTGCCTAGCCCATACGTCGTCCATGCGCCCAGGCTGGGATAGCCGGTGAGCGGATTGCCCGTGTGGAAGTAGTTGTTGGCCTGGGCATGTTCCATGAATTTTACGGTCATGGAACGGATGAGGCATAGATCGTCGGCGATGCCGCCCATATGCGGAAACAGCTCACTGACGGGCATGCCGCATTGTCCATAATTCTTGAAGGACCACGGGCTGGGCATGATATTCCCGTTGTTGTTGAACATGGTTCGATCGACAGGGACCGGCATGGGCTGCCCGGCCTCTTTCTGGAGGCGCGGTTTGGGATCGAACGAGTCCAAATGCGAAACGCCGCCGGACATGTAGCAGAAGATGACGTTCTTCACCTTCGGCTGGAAATGCGGCTTCGCGTTGGCAAGCGCGGCGAATGCCAGCAGGCCGAAACCATTCGACGCCTTGGCCAGCACGTCGCGCCGAGTGTACCGCAGGCTACCGGGCATGTTACCGGACATAGAGAAACTCCTTCATGTTGTAAAGCGCCTGCACCAGACTCGCAACCGCCTTGCGTTCGTCCGTTTGCTTCGCCAGTTCCGACAGATAGCCTTGCGCGTTGTCACGCTCCGCCGGCGTCGCGCGGCGTCCGAAGATGCGCAGGTACAGCGTCTCCACCGAAGGCAGCGCCTCAGCCCACTTGACGGATTCCTCCACTACGAACGGGCTGTTCATCAACGTGAGGGATTGCCCGGGCACGTTGGTCACATCGCGCCTGCCTCGCGTGCTGGCGGGCTTGTAGACATCGAACGCATCGAGGAATGGATTCGTCGCGTTGCGCCGGATCTCCAGATAGACGCTTCGCCGGCCCCGTCCATCCAGCGGGCCTTTCGGACGATCCCCTTTGGTGGCACCGGTGTCATGTGCATAGTTAACGGGAACCGATGGACCGTACATCGTGAGATCGATTTGCCCGGAGGACGCTAGAATCGCATCGCGAATCTCTTCGGCTTCCAGCCGCCGCATGGGAAGCCCGCTCGATTGATAGGCCGCTGAGGTCACCAGCAGTCGAAGTATTTTCTTGATAGACCAGCCATCGTCAACGAACCGCCCTGCGAGCCAATCCAGCAACTCCGGATTCGATGGCTTTTCGCCGAGTTTGCCGAAGTTGTCCGGCGTGGCGACGATACCGGTGCGGAAAGAAGCCTGCCATAGCCGGTTCACCATCACACGCGCGGTAAACGGATTGCGGACACTCGCCACCTCTTCAGCCAGCCGCAGGCGCATGACCGGCGGATCGGAATAGCGTGGGCCGCCCAGAGCGGTCAGGTACCCTCGCGGCACCGGCGCGCCCAGATGCCTGTGATCCCCGCGCACCAGCAGCGGATGGTCCGGCCCGCCTTCTTCCAACACGCCCGGCGCGCGCCGCGGGATGGGGATTTCCTGTTCGAGCCTTCGGTATTCCGCAAGCACCGGAACACCGGCGGCTGCGTTGGGCAGCAGTCCCTGGCGCACAAAATAATCCAGGAAGACCGCCTGGCTGTCGTTGAGGCGTCCAGCTTCCCAATCACTTATCGCGCTCATTAACAGATGGCGCAACCGCTGCGTAACAGCTTCACGCGAGTAGTCAGCGGGTGCGGCCTCAACCAACAAGCGCACCGGTACAAGCTCTTCTTCCGGCGCCTGCTTCCCGTCATGGAAGACCACGCCGCACGCACCGAACCACGAGCGGCCGTCTTCGTTCGGAACAGGTTTCGGCTTGCGCTTACCGTCCTCTTCGTCGAGTTGGAACAGCGTGACTTCATTCTGCGTGGCGAACTCCACGTATGCCGTGAAGCCTTTCCAGAATGTAGTGTCCCAGCGGACCCAGCCCATCTGATCGGCCTTGGCGCTGTACCGCTGATTGTAAATACCCCCGCGCGGCACCGCGTGATTTTCGATGATCAACTGCGCGAAGCTGAAATTCCCACCCAGCATTTGGAAGCTGACCGAGTCTGTCGCAATCTTGAATCGCGGCGAAGTGATTGCCGCTCCGTGCTTGCGCGAGATGAGCCCCGAATAGACGCCGGCCGGGTAGATGCCATTGATTGCACGGTCGCCCGAGGTCTCCACCGCAAACTCGCCAGGCAGTGACGGAGCTGCTGGTACGCCCGTCCCATTGCGGGGCCAGTGCTCGAAGGAAGCCGCCGCATTCCAGCGCAGCGGGAAATTCTTCGTGTTGAACTCGGCACGGGCCGCCAGGGTTTTCTTCCACTCCTCGAACCAAGCCCGGGAATCTTCTTCGGCGGCCCACAGCGGAAACAAGGGGCTGGCGCGGTCTGTGGTCTTGGCCGCCAGCGCCTGTTCGATGGCTTCCCGCCACTGTTCCGCCAGCGCCGCCTTGATACGCGGCTTCAGCGCCGCCAGTTCCGCTGTGTTGCGGGTTAACTGCTCTGGCGAGTCGATCGCCACCTGCGTTGGGCGCATGCCTGCGAAGAGCCCGAACATGGCGTAATAGTCTTTCTGCGAAATCGCGTCGAACTTATGGTCGTGGCATCGCGCGCAGGAGATGGTCAGCCCTTGGAAAGCTTTTGAAAACACATCGATCTGATTGTCGGTCCACTTCACGCGGTCTTCCCACGGCTCAACCGGCTGAAAACCATGCTCCACCATCCGGAAATGCGCAACACCAAGCAGCGACTCATTGATGCCCTCGCCGCGATTAATTCGCGGGTTCGGAAGCAGATCCCCGGCCAGTTGTTCACGGACCAGCTGATCGTAGGGAACGTCCGCATTGAACGCCCGGATCAGATAATCGCGGAAGCGCCAGGCCATGGGCGCATCGGGATCACCCTCCGACCCATGGGATTCGCTGTAACGGATCACGTCCATCCAGCGGCGGGCCATGCGCTCGCCGAAGCGCGGCGAGGCCAACAACCGGTCCACAGTCTGCTCGTAATCTCCATCCCGCTCAAATGTCTGGATGTCTTCGGGCAAGGGCGGCAATCCGGTCAAATCGAAAGTGACCCGCCGCAGCAGCGTGGCCCTGTCCGCCGTCGTTGCAGCACTGGGAACGAAGCGGTCGATCGGATTCGGCGACGCACCCGCAGGCAAGGGAACCGGGCGTACCGGTTGCCAGCTCCAATGGTCCCGGCGGCGCTGTTCCAGATTGAATCCGGCTGCCGGCGCTACGCTCTGATTCTCCGGCCACGGCGCGCCCATCTCGATCCATCGAACCAGCTTCGCGATTTCGCCGCCGGGCAACGGACCCGATGGCGGCATGCGCCGGCTTAGCTCTCCGCGCACCGCGCGAATCAGCTTACTCTCTTCGGGCTTGCCGGCAACAATCACGGGACCGGCGTCACTGCCCTTCATTGCGGAGGCTCGGTCATGGAGCCGCAAACCCGCGAAGCCACTCTTGGCGCCGTGGCAGGGGTAGCAATTCTTAGCCAGAACCGGCCGGATCTCCCGCTCGAAAAATTCCGCGGGCGCCTGTGACCAGGCAGCGCTTGCGGCGAGGAAGAGTAGAACGGGCCCAAGCGCGTTGATGAAGGTGCACATTACGTGGCCATGATACTGCAAAAAAAACAGCGGCCCCTTTCGAGGCCGCTGTTCCGTGCTTGGTTTTGGAATCCAGCCTGACTAGAAGATGTACTTCAAGGCCAACTGAATGTTGCGGGGGTTATTCGCCTGGCCTGAGATCAGGCCGAAAGTGCTGGGCGAGGAGACGTCGCGCGACGGCGGCGAGAACATCGTCATATTGGGAAGGTTGTAGGCTTCCGCGCGGAATTGGAGATTGTGACCTTCCTTGATGTTGAAGCTCTTGCTGACGGAAACGTCGGCGTTGAAGAAAGCCGGCGCGCGTTCGGTCCCGATGGACGCGCTTCCAAACGTTCCCAGAGCGGGGCGCTGGTACCCGCAGGATCCGTTGTCGGTTCCCTGGGCGCATTCGATGGCGGAAGTGCCGGTGCCGAACCATTTCTGGATGGAGCGGTTGTCGACAACCAGCGGCCGCAGATAGTTGGGACGCTGTGTGCCGCGCGGAGATTGTTGGCTCTGGCCGGTAGTGGAGATGGTAATGGGGAAGCCGGTGCGGCCTTGCATCACGTATCCAACGGACCAGCCGCCGAGAACGGTTTCCACGGCGCGATTCATGTTGGAACCATACTTCCGGCCCTTGCCGAAGGGGAGTTCCATATTGGAGCTAAACGTCAGGTTGTGGCGGGCATCCCAGGCAGCCAGTCCATGGTTGGCCTTGCGGTCGTTGGCGTTCTGCCAATAGGCGCCTTCCGAATTCACTCCGCCTGCGCCGAAGAATCCGAGGGCATCTTCCAGCGACTTCGAGAACGTGTACGCCAGATTGAAATCGATGCCGGCGCTATAGCGCTTGCGGGCGGACACCTGTAAAGAATCGTAGTTCATGGTTCCCGACGACTCAGTGGTAGCGGTGGTGGTAACCAGCGGATCGATACCGTAAAGCGGGCGGCGCGTCTGCGCGCTGGCCCACAGTGCCGGATTCACATTCGCGGGTCCAGGCAGCGGCTGGTTGCTGTCCCGGGCGACGATGGTGTGCGTGGCGCGCTGGCTGACATAGCCGGCGCTGGCAACAAGGTTGCCGGCGAACTGGTATTCCATACTCACGTTGCGCTGCTGGGTGAATTGCGGCCGTAGGTTTGGATCCCAAACGCGGATGTTGCCGGCGAGAGTTCCGCTGAAGCCCGGCAAATCGTTGAAGCCGACGCGGGCCGAAGCGGCGCCGGTGGTCAGGTCATAGTTCTGGTTCGATTCGAAGAAGTTCGGCGGATTCAGCGGCAGGCGCAAATTGACGCCGGTGCCTTCAAGGAAACTGGTAATGCCGAAGGCGGCGCGGACCACCATTTTCTTCTTGAACATTTCCGGTGTCCACGCTACGCCAAGACGCGGCATGAACTGTTTGTAATAGGAGTTGTAAAGCGCGCGGCTGTTGCCGTCTTTACCAGCGAGTTGCAGCTTCCCGGATACTACATTGATGTTCGCCTGAAGGTCGTTGACCTCGTAAAGCGGTTGCGTATATTCCCAGCGAAGGCCGAGGTTAAAGGTCAAATTGTTAGTGGCCTTGAAATCGTCCTGGAAGAACGTACCGAAGCGCCAGTGGCGTTGTCCCCAAAGGCGTCCGTCACCCTGTCCTTTTCCCTTGGTGGATACTTGATCCAACAGGAAGTCGGATAGTGACGAACCGGTGTATTGCGCCGAGTAGCCAAAGGTGCCCAAGGCGCCGTTGTTGCCCGAATAGAAGCGGTTTTGCTGGTAGCGGACACCGTTGGCTCCCATCTTCAGGAAGTGGCGGCCCTTGGACCACGTCAATGTTTCCGATAAGTGGAACTTGTTGTCCTTTCCATCCGAGAGGACGCCGCCTGTACCAATGCCGGACAGTCCTTCACCAGGCCCGAGGGAACTGAACCCGGGAGCAAGCTGGCCGCCGGGGATGCCCAATTTGGCGTTTCCACCAGTCTGGGTTCCGAACGGATCGGCGAATGTATCCATAATGATCGTGCGCGTGAATCCATAGCGGAAGTCGTTCACGATAAAAGGAGTGACTGTGCGGGTCCACGCGGCTACCGCGCCGAGCGAAGGAGACTCGGTGACGCCCGCAGGGGAAGTGGGCAGCACGGGGCGCAGAGTGCCTACGGTGTAGTAGCTCTGCGTGTAGCGGAACATGAAGTTATCGTTGGTGGAAGCTCGCCAGTCAACCTTTGCGTCGCCCTGGTTGTTCTTCATGAAATTAGCGGCTGAGCCGGAGTAGTTGTTCGTTACGCCAAGCGACCCGGTACCAATCGAATTAGGCAGCGGATACAGGCCGGCGTCTTTAAGCAGGACGGCGGCCGGACCAATGATACGGTTGAGCGGGATCTGTTTGTTTGGGAATGGCTGGCAGACCCGTGCGCCGGTGGCGTTGCTGCATGTGGCGGGATCGTTAATCGCCTGCGGCAAGCGGCTCAGGTCGCCGTTGCGCCAGTCCACCGGAGCCACGCTGGCCAGGGATGGGCCGCTGTCACGGCGCTGTGTCCCTTCCCAGTTGGCGAAGAAGAACAGCTTGTCCTTGCCGTTAAGCACTTTGGGAATCAGCACCGGACCGCCGATGGTGAAACCGTACTGGTTTTGCTGAAAGGTGCGGCGTTGCTTATCCTTCGCCAATGCCGTGTTCTGGTTGGCAAAGAAAGTGTTCGCGTCCAAATGGTTATTGCGGAAGAATTCGAACAAAGTACCGTGGTACTGGTTGGTTCCGCTCTTGATCGTCATGTTGACGACAGCACCAGCGGAATTGCCAAACTCGGAGGAACCGTTGCCGGTTAATACCTGCACTTCCTGCAGCGCATCCACGGAAGGCGTGTAGCCGAGCCGGTTGTCCATGGAATCGTTGATATCCACACCATCAAGCAGGAAGTTGTTTGTCTGCTCGCGGTTGCCGTTGACGAAGGCGCGGCCGGAGAGCCGGGAGGCGGTGTTCGTCGAACCCGGGTTGGTTTGAATGGCGCCCGGCACCAGTAGCATGGCCGAGACAACGTTGCGGCCGTTGAGCGGCAGATCGGTGAGCCGCTTGTTATCGATGGTGCCGCCGGTCTGCGCGTTTTCCGTCTGCAGCGCCGGGGCGAAGTCCTTCACGTCAATCGATTCGGTAACCTGGCCAATTTCCAGTTGCATATCCACGCGAGCGGTCTGGTTTGTTTCCAGTTTGAAGGGACCCACGGCGGAACGCCGGAACCCGGGCGCTTCCACCTCGAGGGTGTAATTGCTGGCCGGAAGAAACGGGAAGGTGTAGAGTCCCGCGGCGTTGCTGGTGGTGTCGTACTTCTGATTTTTGCTTACGTCGGTAGCGGTGACTTTCACGTTCGGCGCGGACGCACCGCTCGAATCCTTGATGGCGCCTGTAATGGAGCCGGTGATTGTTTGCGCGGTGGCGGACATGGCCAGCAAGGCGCATAAAATTGTTGGAACGATTAGCTTTCTCATAGTGGAAAGGTACCTGAGGACCTATACAGGAATTTTATCGCCAAAAGCCGCTGCCGTCAAGGCGTAACTAATTGATTTTAATGGATTTATCTATGAAATGTAATATGGATAGACTATGGAAATATGGATCTGTAACAAAAGAAAAGAGATGTGGCGGAAAAGTTACAGCACGCGATTGGATCTCCGCAATCCCAGCGGCCTATTGGCTTATTTTCAGGACCCACGCCGTCTGTCCCATCAGGGTTTCCGGTAAGTCGGGAAGATCCACCGCAATGGAACCTTTCCCCGCCTTAAAACGCAACGGCGCGGCAGAACCGAGCAGCGTTACGGACTTCACGCGCAGCCCGCCGGCATCCTTGACGCTGAATCGCCGGCCAGGCCAAATTGGCAGAATCGCAAATACGTCGTTGCCCTTTGCAGTGAAAAACGCTTCCACCCCGGCCTGCTTGGCCGCCGGTTTGGCAGCCCCCTCGGAGCTGTCGAATTCCTTGTTGTATTCCACCTTCGGAATCTCACCTGGTCCCCACTGGCGCGAGGTCTTCCATGGCTTGGTCCCGTAAATAGCATCGCCGTTGATCTTGAGCCACGATCCAATCTGGAGCAGCCGTTCTTCCATCACCACCGGAATTGTGCCATCGGCAGCCGGGCCGATGTCGAGCAGCAGATTGCCGCCACGGCTGACCAGGTCCACCAGCATGACGATCAACTCACGGCCTGAATGATAATGCTCCAGCCGTTCCGCGCGATTATAACCGTAGGAAAAGCCCATGCCGCGGCTCTCTTCCCATGGGTGGTCCATACCGGCCATGCCGGGCGTGTATTCCGTAGTCCAGTAGCCGCCGTGTTTGTGGCGGGAGTCCTTACCCCAACGGTCGTTAATCACGACTTCGTCTTTCACCGCAGACTCGTTGAACAGCCAGGCGAGCAGTTCCGGGCTGCGCCATTCCGCCGATGGTAGCTCCCACTCTCCGTCGCTGAAAATCATGGCGGGCTTATAACGGGTAACCAGGTCCTTGAACTGCGGGAACATATGGGTCTGGATGTAGCGCGGCTTGTCGGTCAACCAAAGCGGGTTGTACCACTCGTAGAGCGAATAGTAGAAACCCATCTTGAGGCCTTTGCGGCGCACTGCTTCGGTGAGATCGCCCAACACGTCTCGCTTCGGGCCGGTTTCCACCGCGTTCCAGGGCCGTCCCCAGGTGGCCGAGGCCTCGCGGCTTGGCCACAAGGCAAAGCCCTCGTGATGCTTCGAAGTTAACGCCACGTACTTCGCGCCGGAGCGTTCAAATACGCCGGCCCAGTGATCGGGATCGAAGAGTTCGGCGCGGAACTGCGGCGCGAAGTTCTGATACGGATAGTCCGCGCCGTATTGCCGTTGATGATACGCCAATGTGCCGGACTGAATGGCCGTTGCGTCCGGCTTTGAGCCATTGGTCAGCGCGTTCCAATACCATTCCGCGTAGGCGAGCTTGCCTGGAATCACGGGAGCATACGCGGGCACCGAGTAAACGCCCCAATGTATGAAGATGCCGAACTTGGCGTCGGTAAACCAGGACGGAGTAGGGCGGCGGTCAATCGATTCCCAGGTGGGTGAATAGGGCTGGGCGAATGCGGAAGCCGCCAGCAGGAACAGCGAAACCTTCTTCATGATGAATACCCTCGTCGTGGAAGTAACTACTAACTTACCGCCAATTCGGATGCTGTGGGGAACGGTGACAAGGGAGTCGAATTAGCAATTGTACAATGGGCAAGAACTACGCCACGGGGTGCGCTAAAGGGCGCAGCCGTGTTGCGAAACCGCGGCCCGAGCTCGCCAAACCAATGAGAATAATCGCCGCTCTGTATGGAAGCCGCCGTGCAGTGCCCTCAAGCTTAGGAGGGTTCTATGAAACGAAGCCTGTTGTGCCTGTTGCTGGTCGGCGGCTCCGCGGCGCTCGCCGCTGATGGTCCTGAAGTCCAGGTTGAGCGGGGGCGTCAGTGGTTCCTTCATTCTTCGAAGGGAACAGCCTGCGCAACATGCCATTCTCTCGAGGGCAAAGGCAACGCAATCGGTCCGGATCTCACCCGTTTGGCGAAGGTTGCCGGCCCGCGTGGACTAGTGTTGACGATTGAGATGACCGTCACCGCTTTTGTGCAGCAGATCAGTCTGCGGAACGGACGCACTTTTCCGGGTATCCAGAAGCAGAAGGAGGGAGATGTGCTCAAGATTTACGATCTTAGTACGACGCCCGCCGTTCTTTTGCAACTGAAATCCGCCGAAGTGGCTTCAATGAATTCGAATTCGAAGTGGTCCCACCCTCCTATGTCCGCCGGTTATACTTCCGAAGAACTTGCGGACATCATTTCCTACCTGAAATTCGTCTCGACGGGAGTCGCCAAGGCGGTGACCGTCAGCGAGCTGCGGTGATCGATCGGGCGATGCGATCGCAAGCGCGGGTTCTCTCCAGCCGCCTGCGAAAACAGGAAGCAATCGGCACGCCCGAAGCATTTTGCACCGTAGCGGAAGCGCGCCACTTTGGATCGGGTGGGCGATTTCGACCGCCGGCACCCGGTCGGAACGGCCGTTAGGCACCGGCCTCGAAGCACGTCTGGCGTCCTAGGAACTAGCCTTCCGCATGCAGTCCGAGGCCGCGGACGCAGTGGACATCAGCAAAGAGACCGAGCGCCCATTTGGAGCGCGGTGTTCGCTTCATCCACCTGTATTCGGGCACGCGCCCGGGTGGCGATTGGGACAACTCTCATAACGATCTGACCGGGCTCGCGCACGAAGATGGCGGCGAAAACGGACAAGGCCATCTCAGGCCTGCTGTACCATCTGAAGGCCCGGGGCCTGTCCGATGTAACACTGCTGATCGGGGGCATCGAATTCGGGCGGTCCCCGCTAGTTGACGGCCGCAACGGGCGCGATCACCACCCTTGCGCCTTCAGCACGTGGTTCCGCGGAGCCGGAGTGAAGGGTGGCAGAGTCCCGGGCTCCACTGGCGAATTCGGTCTCCGCCCGGTAGGAAATCCGCTGGTATCCCGCGACATCAACGCAACCATTCTGAGATTGCTGGGGCTGGACCACCTGAAGCTCACCTGCTTCTGCCAGGGCCGGGACCGGCGGCTGACTGACCTGCACGGGGAATTGGATTGAATTCTTGTGAAGCAGCCGGGCGTTTTGGCGTCCAACTGGCGTGCGGATCTCCTTGCTTCTCCTTCTTTCGGTCTCGATGGTGCGGTCCATGCCCGCGCAAGCGCCACTCGAACAGGACCAAGAATCGCAGCGACAGCCGCGTGCGCCCGGCATGGCGCCCGCTTCGGACTCGGGAGGGAAAACCTCCTTCAAGGCGTTCCTGACGGACGAGGAGCGGATTTGGACTAGTCCGTTCCGGCGAAGCAATTACTCAAGCCACGCCTTCCCAAAGTACGTTATCCCGTTTGCGGCAATCACGGGCGCTCTTATTGCGACAGACCATCTGACAGCCAACTTGCTGCCCAATTCCGCGGCTCAAGCGGCTTGGAGCGGGCGCGTGTCGCAGGCAGGCGCGCTGTATTCGCTGGCCGGGATGTCGGCCGCCATGTACTTTGCCGGCAGGGCAACCAAAAACGGAAAGGCACGTGAGGTGGGGTTACTGGGAGCGGAAGCCCTGGCGCACAGCGAGATTGTGACACTGGTGCTGAAGTCGGCAACGCAGCGCGAGCGCCCCCTGGATTTTCACGCGAATCACAGCGGTGGTCTCGCCTTCGGCAAGGGCGGTGACTCATTCCCCTCTGGACACGCGTCGGGCTCATTTGCGCTCGCTACGGTGTTTGCGTATGAGTACGGAGGGGTGCATCGCTGGGTACCGTATGCTTCCTACGGGCTGGCCTCCTTGGTGGCGGCCTCGCGGATGAGCGCTCAGAAGCACTGGGCCTCTGACGTATTTGTTGGCGGTACGACCGGATTCCTGATCGGCCGGTATGTGTACAAGTCCCATCATGATCCGCTAGTGGATGGCGACACGCCGACGCGAGCCGATCGCCTTATCCCGCAGTTCGGCATGACCGCGCACCGGGCATCGGCCGCCTGGAATTGGTGAGAAGGCTTTGCCGAGGTATCCAGCTTTCGCCTGCTAACGTTCACGGGTAGACAAGAGCCGAGACGGCAAAAGTCCGGGTGACACTTCACGAAGCCGTAGCATTTCTGCGCCGGATGCCTTGGAGGCAGGATCTGGAGAGAGCTTCGGAGGTCAGCCTTGAGGCCGGCGAGCCGACGATAAGAGGCTGGTGTCCACCATCGGCGTGAGCGAAACAAGAACTCTGGGTCCGCGATCTGGCCCCGCTATAATCGAAACAGGAGCAAGCCATGCACAGCGAATACATCGAACAGCGCCACGGAGGCTACTACTTAGCCGGGACGCGCATTTCGTTGGATTCCGTAGTGTATTCGTTCAACGAAGGAAAGTCGCCGGAAGCCATTCAAGAAGACTTCCCGTCGTTGAAGCGCGCCCAGATCTACGGTGCGATCGCCTTCTACCTGGATCATCAAGCCGAGATCGACAAGTACCTCGTGGACACCGAGCGTGAGTTCGAGGGAAAAGCTATCCCGATGGCTGAGGAGAACCCGGCGCTTTGGGAGCGGCTCCAGCGCGCCAAGGCAAAAATGGGTGAGTCGCGGCCTTGATCCGTTTCCAGGCCGACGCTGACCTGCGCTACGGTTTCGTCAAGGCTCTTCGCCTTCGAGAACCATCCATCGATTTCGCTTCCGCCGCTGACAGCGATCTGGAAGGCGTTCCCGATCCAGAGGTTCTTGAAATCGCAGCTCGACAGGGTCGAATTCTGGTTAGCCATGACCGGCGCACCATGGTGGATCACTTTCGCACTCGCCTGGCAGAAGGCAAGTCGACTCCCGGAGTCTTTCTTGTTACGCAATCTGCCCGCATCGGCCAAATCGTTGAAGCGATCGTCATGGTTTGGGCGGCGTCGGAACCTGTGGAATGGGAAAATCAGCTGCGCTACTTGCCATCAATGTCGCGTCATTTGTTCCCCCGTTGAAGCCGGCACGTTGTGCACCAATTGGCACCACGGGCGAGATCATCGTTTCACAGCCCATCGCGTTGGGGCGTCAAGACTTCATTTCGAAAGTCGGCGGCCTTTTTTCACAAGCCCTTTATGTTCCACTACCGCCTGGCGCCCTCCCAACCGTTGAGATGCAAGAGACGTCGAAAGACGTCCCATGCCGTTTCCCCCCCCAAGGGGCGGCGATGATCTGGGTAGTGGAACATAAAGGAACGGCGGATGTGGACGGTGGATTTCGAAAGCATCTTCCACGAACTCAGTCGCTTGCGCCGGCGGAAACATGCGGCGTCGGCGCAAAGCTTCCTGCTCCGCGACATGACGACCATTCTGCTCGATTGCGCCCTACGCCCAGAGGAATGCTTCCGGATGCGCTGGGAGGACGTCCGGGATGGCGCGTTGCACATCGTCGACGGCGAGACGGAAAACGCCCGGCGCGCCAAACCGATGACGCAGCGCGTGGCAGCGCAGCTCGACATGCGGCAAACGGATGCGACGTCAGAATGAGTGTTCCCCACGCCGACGGCCACCGGCCAAATCGAGTAGTCCACGCTGAAGAAGCAGCACAAGAAGGTGCTCGCCGCCGCGAAGGTGGAACCGTTCACGCTTTACACGTTCCGCCACACCTGCCTGACGCGCTGGGCCGCCTTCATGGACCCGTAGACGCTCGCCTATCTCGCCGGCCATAGCGGCTGCTGAACCGCGCGCCGCTACGTCCATCCGCGGGCCGACACGATCAAAGCTGCCATCGACAGAGTAAGGGCTGGGCATAGTGAACGCAAAACGACCGATAGCAGGAAGCCCTCGGCCGTTCAGTGTCCAGATGATTTCAATGGGATAAATGGTCGGGGCGAGAGGATTCGAACCTCCGGCCTCCTGGACCCGAACCAGGCGCTCTACCAGGCTGAGCCACGCCCCGAACAGTTACTAGTTTAGTAGTTCGCCAACCGCACCGCAACTATTTCAGAACTTTCGCAGCTCTTCCACTACCGCATTCAAGCCCTTGTTCCGGTACATCTCCGATAACCGCTGCTCTTCCGGAGACGCCGTCATCACCCTTCCCGACCGTTCCGGAATCCAGAGCCGCCCGTCTGAAAACTCAACACTATTCACAAACCCGGTCATCGACCCAATCGAGATCGGCTGCCCGTTGGGCTGCGAGAACTTAAGCGCCGTGTCCTGCACCACAGTAGTGCTTTGCCGCGGCGCCAGTGTCACATCGAGCGGCATCGATCCAGCCACAAACTGCTTCCCGTTCGTGTCCTTCACCATCCAACCGACTTCCATGCCACGAATCGGACGGTCGGTAAGATTCTGCATGGTGATTCGCGGAGCACGCACTTCATCACCGCTGACTGCCACCTTGCCGCCGGTAATCTCCACCGGTGCGTTAGGCATCTCAAGAAACGCGAACTGCACCGAGCGTTCGCCACCCGCATTCGTAGACCGCCCGGCGTGCGCCACTCGGGCATCCATTCCACCCCGGTCCGCCTGGTGGCCTCTACAAATTCATCGCGGGTATTGAA
>JANXXV010000485.1 GCA_025350445.1 Bryobacteraceae bacterium
GATGGACGCGGGCCTGGTCATTGATGGTTTGTTCGGACGAACCGACGCCGGATCTAAAGCCCAAAATCTTGGGCGCGACCGCATCAAGGAAAAGCCCTCAAAAACCTCTAGCGTTTTCCTTGATGCGGTTTCTCTATATTACGCCGATCCGTGGTTTCTTGCCTGGGGTGGTTTCGGAACAAGCCTGTGAAGTTTCAGCGGCTTTGAGAAACCAAATCCTTCGCGGGAGTAAGGGTCCGATATCAGTTGAGCCATTTCAACCGTCTATCAGGCGATATAAAGTCACCTCTGGGTCCTGCCGATTTCTTGAAATGGCTCACGATCAATCGAAAACAATCCCAGAGATTCGCCAGAAGCTACATACTCTGGCAGAGCGCGATCGGAGCTACCAACTCTTCGGGGCGAAAACTCATCGCTATACGTTAGGACGCAGACTCTCCGAGGGTCGATTGTCAGGGATGGAACGTGATTTCGGGGCCAAATTGCCTGAAGAGTATCGTCAGTTCTTGCTGGAACTTGGAAATGGAGGAGTAGGACCATTCTACGGCCTCTTCGAACTGGCGGGACCCGATACGGAGGATTTCACTGACTATGATACGTTGGGTAAACCTTTCCCTTGGAGCACGAAGATGCTTCATCCGCGTCGCCCCTCGGTGCCTGGCGCGCTTTTTATTTGTCACTATGGGTGTGCTTTGCGTTTCCTTTTGGTGATAACGGGAAAATGCCGAGGCGGGATCTGGCATGATTGGCGGGCTGATGGGCTTGGTTTCTACCCTGCAACCAACGCTCGGGGCAAACGAATTCAGTTCTTCGAATGGTACCTGCAGTGGTTAGACAATGCCTTGGCGAAGGCCCTCAATCAAGCCCAGCCATTCTAATCGCACCGCTCGCGGGATAGCGAATCCATCAAGGCCCTGCGCTGGGCCGCATAACGCCCTTCGTCAAAGTAAACTCTCTGCCGCAAGCGATAAGTCGCTTCTCGTTGACGTCCATCCGATTACAGGAAAGCCGAGAACGGGCTATCCGCCAGACTCAGCCTTGACTGCACAGCGTGGCGGTTGGATCGACTCCGAAAGATCGCGTATCAGAGCCGCTACGTCGCTCTCCTGAGTTCGATAGTTTGTGACGCAGGCGCGAAGCACCGTTCGTTCCCCGGCAAGCAGCGTGGTGGAAATCCACGCCTTCCCTGAGCGAACGATATTCGAAACAATCCGCTGATGTTCTTCGGCGGTTGCACCCGGTTTTGCGAAACAGACTACCGGCAGCGGTGTTTCATTCACAATCTCCCAGCCTGCCCGCGCCAGCCCCTCGCGAAGCGCGTCACCCATCCTGGTCTGGTGGCGAATCGCATCGGCATACCCGTCCCACCCGGCCGCGAGCAAAGATAAAAACACCTTCAGTCCGATAAACCGGCGCGACCATTGCATGGAGTGTAAGTGGGGATCGACAATATCGAGACCATCCGCATCTTTCGGCATGTAGGCAGTAGCAACGCGGAACGTCCGGTCGAGAATCGTGTTGTGGCGCGTGAGAAACAGTCCGGCGCCCATCGGTACCGATAGCCACTTGTGAGCGTCAAACGTAATTGAATCGGCGCGTTCGATACCGTTCAGTAACGGCTGCAATTCAGGAACAAAGGCCGCTCCGCCACCCCACGCGGCGTCGACGTGATACCAGACCTTGTGCTTCGCGGCTGCATCGGCGAGGGCCGGCAGCGGGTCGATGATACCGGCGTTCGTGGTGCCGGCCGTCCCCACAATCAGAAACGGCACGAAGCTGTTTGCCTTATCATGTTCGATAGCTGTATGCAGAGCTTCCGGGTTCATTCGCAGTTGGGAGTCGACGTCAATATGCCGCATGGAATCCGTCCCCAATCCGCACAGCCTTGCCGCCTTCAGGAAGGAATGGTGGCTTTCCGGGGAACAATAAAAAACAGGCTGCGCTTCCAGCGAGCGAAGTCCCTTTGTGGCGAACTCCGGGAAGCGATGCGTCAACGCGGCGAGCATCGCTGTGTGATTGGCTTCCATCCCGCCGGACGCAAACACTCCATCGACGACACCGGCTGAATAGCCGAAACGCGAGCCCAGCGCGCGTACCAGATGCTGCTCCACTTCCGCCGCAAAAGGACTGTGACTCCAAGCGGCCAGTTGCGGATTGAACCCCGCCACCAACGCGTCGGCGGCAATCCCCATAGTGGTGGGCGCCGGATT
>JANXXV010000517.1 GCA_025350445.1 Bryobacteraceae bacterium
GGGACTCGTTTGCTCCGGAAGTTGTTTCAACATAGTTTCCAGGCGCGCGCTTCCATTCCAGTTCGGGATGACCACCGAGACGCTCATTTCCGCTTGGAGAATCGCTTCTTCACTAGAAAGAACAAGTTGTTGTAGCCATCGCGCCATGGATTCAGCTTAATTTCTCCCAGACGCGATGAATATTGGATCGAGATTTCAGCGAAACGGACATCCCGGCACTTCAGTGCCTCGATCTTGATTTCCTCGGAGAATGCCATGCCGTCGGATTCCAGACTCATCGATTCGAGGATCGACCGGCGGAACACCCACATTCCGGATTGCGAATCGCGCACCCAGCGGAAGTAAAGCAGCGACATTGCAATCGACAAGACGAAGTTGCCGAATTTGTGCTTGAAACTCATCGCGTTTCGATCGCGGACCGGGAAGCGGGAGGCGTTCAGAAAATCGACTTCGAGATGAAGGAAGGCTTCGATCAAGTAGGAGATGGCATCGGGCGGATAACTGTGGTCGCCGTCCAGCGTGACAATGATGTCGCCGGTGGCGCCCGAGAAGCCTTTCTTGTACGCGCGCCCGTAACCGCGCACCTCCTCGCGAATCACTTCGGCGCCGAGGCTCTTCGCCACGTCGGAGGTTCGGTCCGTGGACCCGTTGTCGACCACGATCACCTGGTCGACGAATGGCGGCATACGCCGCAGCACCCGCTCGATGCCCTGTTCTTCATTGAGGCACGGAATGATGACCGTGATGGAGTGTTCCTTATACACAAAGCTCAACTGTAGCGCAGCTGATCCACGTTATGATGAGGTTGTTATGAAACGCCGCGCATTGTTGTTATCACTGGTGGTTGGAAGCGCCCTGTGTGCTTCTTTCCCGGAATTGTCACAGGTGCGGAATGTCTATATTCTGCCGATGAGCGGGGGGCTCGATCAATATCTGGCTAAGAGCTTGACGCAGCATCGTCAATACCAGGTGGTGACGGATCCAAAACTAGCCGATGCCATTTTCACCGACCGGCTTGGAGATACGTTCGAGAAGAAGTTGTTGGAGCTCTACCCGCCGCCCCCTCCGCCGGAGAAACCGGTTGACAAGAGTGCGAAGGACGACAAGGACGAGAAGAAGACGGGAAAAGACAAAGACAGCCTCGCAGTGAAGGAAGAGCCGATGGTCCGATTGGGTGGCTTCAGCAGGAATCGAGGCAACATTTTTCTGGTGGAGCGCGCATCGAAGAAAGTAATCTGGTCGTTGTACAAGCGCCCTAAGAGCACCACTCCCGATGACATGAATCGGATCGCGGATTCGATTGTGTCGGATCTGCAACGCGACATCGCCGGCAAGAAGAACTAAGCTCTACTTCACGGTGTGCTTCTTGAACAGTTTCTTGCTGATGTCGGGATAGAACTCCTTCAGCACGTTGAAGAGGGAATCGTAGCCAAGCTGCGTGGAAGTCCGGGCGAAGATTCCGCTGACGTTCCGTTCGTCGCTCGGATAGTAGGCAGTGGAAATGGCGCCGGAAGCGATGTTTCCAGCGAATTCCGAAATGTTAAAGGCACTTCCGCCGGCGTCGGTGCGAGTGATCAGGATACGGCTGAGTGCGTAGCCTGTTCGGCCCCATGCGCTGCCTTCCCCCTTCCGGATATACCGTGGATCGTGGTGAAGAAGCGCCGGAAATACTCCGGTGACGAAGAGTTCGTTCGTGAATCCGTCCGTAAAATCCGCGCCGTATCTCTTTCCGTACCCTCTCAATCCTTGGCCATAGCCGGGTTTGACGTCCGTCGCCTGTTCAATGCCCGCGATCCCTGCCAGGTACGCGAATGTAAACGGGTCAAAATAGTGACCTACCAGTTTGAACTTGTCCTTCGCCGTGATGGAATTGATCGGTACTGTGGGGTCGCTAACCGTTTTGTAGTTTGGCAGGACTTTGAACATCCGCTGATCGTCATCCGATTTTGATGTTGAATCCGATTCCGCAGGAGTTGGGGCCACTGTTTGTGCGCGTACAAAACTACAATTGGCCGCAATCAGAGCAGCAAAGACAAACTTACTGATTTTCAGAAGATGACCTCGGTACAGACTATGACGGCCCAGAGGCGGGTCAAGTTACCAGCAACCGCGGGCGCGCGTGCCGATTGGGCACCACTGACTAGTGACAACTAGCGTAATGTCCAGGCGGTTCACTCCCAAAATCCGAATTGATCGGTGTGGATCCGCGGCTACTAATGTTGGCTGCGGATAATGCCGTCGAGCACCGATCAATTGGCCTTTCCAGCGGGGAAGCTTTGGGAAGCTCATGGCAGGTAAGGAAAGGGACTGTACGCCGCCGCTTGGATTCCGCCTCGAACCCATCGAAGGATAAGTTCCTTGGGAGCTATCTATTCGACGCTACACGGGTGCTTAATGGCAGAAAGTGGCGTTGTGGATTTTCGAAGCGGGGTACACGAACTTTTGCGGGCAGGTGCTAGAAGTTGAATCGGATCTGCATTTCCAGCCGGCGATTGCTCGCGTTTTCTGAGAATCCTTCGCCGTTCGGCGTTCCTGCCACCTGATTCGCCCGCCCGAACAGCGGCGATGTGATATTCCCGATAATCGGACCCGGATTATTGTGGTTCAGCATGTTCCTGATGGACAGACTCAAGATCAGGTTGTACCTGCGAGGCGTAGAGGTCTCGCCGAGCAGCGATCGCAAGCCGGTGCCGCCCGTAGCCGCGCCTTGGCGCTGGCCGCTCGAAAGAGCCGGCGTGCCACCCCCGCCTCCGCCCCGCTCCGGCCCGAATCCAATTGTCTTGGCGAGTCTCAAATTTACTGTGAATAGCCCCGGCCCCCGGCCGAAATTGCGGGTCACGATTCGCTCTCCCGCGATGGGATTCGGATCCAGCAATCCGTGCTCGGTTCGCACCAGTCCCGGCCGATCGGGATCTGTAGCGTAGCCGGGACGCGAATTAAAGACCGAAGTTCCAAACTGATCGTTCCCCGACGTGATATTGAATGGAGCACCGCTCTGCAAGATCACGAAAGGGCTCATTCTGACACTCCACCGCGCGTTAATGGATCCGCCGAGTGTAAAACGATGCCGCACGTCCGTTGCCGCCGGCCCGTACTCCCCATGGAAATCGTATGGATTCGCCGGTGAGGTTCCCACGCCATCCGAATCGCTGCGCGCCTTGTTGAACACGTAAAAGCTAAACAGAGTCAGGTTGCGGCTTGCTTTTGTGTTCACATTCGCAATCACTTGATTCTGGTTATAGATCCCCGTCGATTCAAGCAAAAACACGGGACCACTACTTGGCGTTGAACTCCCCGGCAGCGTCGCGTTGATATCTCGAGAGCGCAGAACATGTGCCCCGTGCGAATTCGTATAGGTCACCGCCAGCGTCGTGCTGGTGGTTAACTGCCGTTCCACGGTGAACGCCGATTGCAAAATGTAGGGTGCCCGCAACTGCGCGTCCACACGCTGTGTTACCTGGTCCGCACGGCTTCCGGCAAGCGAGCTACCCGCGGGAATCGCCGGATAAGTGTCCGGGTTGGTCAGCAGAAACTGCTGCTGCACCTCGCCGTTGTATCGTTTGGCGCTCAAAGTGTTCGCAAGGACGAACCGGTCGTAGAAGGTTCCGAAGCCGGCTCGCACCACGGTCTTTTTTGCGTCTTTTTTCCCCGGCGCCCAAGCCAGCGAAATGCGCGGCGCGAAATCCCGCCAGTCGCCGATGTTCGTCTGCGTCTCATACCGCAGCCCGTAGGAAAGCGTGATGTTGGGGCGCAGACGCCAGTTGTCTCCGGCAAATAATCCAAAGTCGATCTGATGTAGTGCGAGTTCCGGGTTGCCCTGGCTGATGGTGAACTGGGAAGCGCCGCCGCCCAATGCGCGAATCTGCGTGCCGGTATAGCCGAGCCTCTGAAAGAGCAGCGTCCGGCGGTAGCGCTCAATCGAACTCACCGACTCGGTCTGGTTGCCCACCGGTCGGTTCGAGCTGTCCAGCACCACCGCCGTTCCTCCGCTGAAGGTATACGTACCGTTGAAATTCAGCGGCGCGGTGCTGTCATCCATCTGCGCTCGCACGCGGATACCGAACTTCCACGCATGCGCACCCCGTATCACGGAAGTATAGTTCTGAAATTCGAAATTGTTCTGAACCTCCGCCGAGCGGCCTAAAGCGCTGCCTCCCCCGGTGAAGGATCCCAATACTTGTATCGTAGGTGCTGCCGTATCCGCCACCATGCGGTTTGAATTCCGGTAATACTGAAACCGGCTCTCATTAACCACGCTGCCCAGGATGGCGGTCTCAATCAACTGTACGGTCTGATTGGTGAAC
>JANXXV010000527.1 GCA_025350445.1 Bryobacteraceae bacterium
CGGTCAGTTCCGCCACGAAGCGCGCCAAATGACTCTCCGGTAACCAGTCCTGCAAGGAAGGAGGCATCAGAAACGGCTGATCCAGAGCGCATGTTCGGAAATTCTTGCTCACCACACAAGCATAAAGCATCTCCAAACATTGGTATACACAAATGTTTCTGAATCCCCTGTCCGTTATCCAATCTATCTCCGACAGGCTCCTAGCGGTCGAGCCTCGCCTGCAATTCGAAATTCTCGGGGACAGCTTCGCCTATTGGCCTGACTCCTAACGGTCTGTAACGTAATAACCTTTTCATTCAGCCCCCTTCCCTTGCGGCCGGGGTTTAGTACCGGGTCGCGCGCGGGCAAGTTTTAGATGATCCTTCGGCTCTCTACTGCGTATGAATCCGGCGGCAGCGGTACGGCATCAATGGCGACGTTATTTCTAGACGATGCCAAAAACAGAAGCTGGGCGATGGCCATCCTCTGGTTCCCAACGCCGCTCCTGGCGACCTGCGGCAATGGATCATGAATTTCTATGCGCAAGACACCCTCCAATTGTCGAATCGCTTCACGCTGAACTTCGGCATTAGCGGGAAACCCACTTTCTTCGAGCGTGACAAAGTCCAGACCCGTTTGGACGCATTCAACGTTCTGGATCACACGAATTTCGCAGGCGCGATTTCACCTGCGGGCACGGTAACCGGATATTCCACGCTATCCACCAACTTACACGCATCAACCTTCGGAAGAGTGCAGGCGGAGTTTGATCCTCGCGTTTTCCAGTTCGCGCTGAAGGTGTATTTCTCACGTTCCGAAGGCGCGCTACTGCGTTTTCTTCGATTCGCGGCTACCGAAGTTGAAGCGGTGGCCGATGATCATTTTGGCCAGCAGATGATCGGTGGATTGCGTCACGCCGACGCCGACTCCGAAATTCAATTCCCAGTTGGGTCCAAGATCGATGTCGACGCTCGGCAGAATCTGTTGCATCTGATCGCGAAGGGTATTGAAGCCTCGAAGCGGCCCCACGCCGCCATAGTATTCGATGCCCACGTCGATCCGCTTGGCGATTTTGTATGAGGCCTTGGCGCTCGGAGAGAAGGTTAAGCCGTCGCGCACCGATGGTCCGTGGAAAGAGCGATCTAGTGTCGGGTTGAATGACAGGTACCACTTCCCCAGCTGCTTGTCGATGATCGGCCTGATTTCCCACGTCCAGGTGTCCTCGGAAAATCGGGCGCGCTGGTAGCCCACCTCCAACGACAGGCTTGCGCCCACCGGCCAGTGCCACGATTCGGGCGCACGCACGCGCGGGCGGATATGGTCGCCCACCCACTGGCATCCGTAGACCGGACTGCAACTGGTGAAAATGTAGAAACCAACCTCCGACCACGAGCTCAGTCCCTGCGTAATCTCAATGGTTTCGTGCCATGCGTGGTTAGATGGATAGACACCGTTAACCTCCTTCTTCCCGCCGCCGATAGTCAGGTTATTGTGTAACTCGACCATGGTGCGCCCTGGGGCCAATGTTTCCGCGCCGTACACCTGGACTTCGTAGTTGTCCTGCGCAACAAGCGGCAATGCCACAACTGCGAAGAGCGTAAGCAGAAAAGAAAACATCACAATACCAGATTACCGTCTGTTTGCAAGAGGCCGCTAAAATTGGGGAAGGCATGCCGAATTCTCCCGAGTCCCGGGTACTTCACATCGATATCACCGGTCACGACAGATCCGGAGTTACCCATTCTCTGACAAATATTCTGGCTCAGGCAGGGGCCCGTATTCTGGATATCGGCCAGGCGGTGATCCACGACGCGTTGGCGCTGGGAATTCTGGTGGAGCTTACCAAGGAACTGAAGTCGTCGCCGCTGTTGACCGATTTGCTGCTCAAGGCGCACGAACTTGGTATTCAGATTCGATTCACCACCATCTCCAAACAGGATTACCAGACCTGGGTGGAAGCGCAGGGCAAACGGCGCTACCTGATCACCGTTCTTGGCCCGACCATCACCGCCGGTCACGTCGCCGAGATCAGCGGCATTGTGGCGCGGGCCGGATTGAACATCGACCGCATCGACCGCCTCTCCGGACGCACTCCACTTGAAACCACTGAAGCGCCCAGCCGCGTTTGCGTGGAGCTTGCCATCTCAGGCGAGCTTGCCGATGAAGACGCAATCCGCGCGCCGCTGATGGAGCTGACTGGCGATTATGACATCGACATCGCGTTTCAACACGACAACGTTTACCGCAGAAACCGGCGTCTGGTAGCGTTCGACATGGATTCCACATTGATCCGCACGGAAGTGATTGATGAGCTGGCGAAACTGGCGGGAGTGGGCGAACAGGTGCAGGCTATCACGGAAGCGGCGATGCGCGGAGAACTCGACTTCCAGACCAGCTTCCGGAAGCGCGTGTCACTGCTGAAAGGTCTGCCGGAAAGCGCTCTGCGGCAGGTGATCGATGAGTTGCCCTTAATGGATGGCGCCGAGCGATTGACGGAAACACTGCGGCTCTTAGGCTACAAGACCGCGATACTTTCGGGCGGCTTCACTTTCGTGGGGCGCGAATTACAGCGGCGGCTGGGAATCGATTATCTGCATGCCAACGAACTGGATATACGGGACGGCGTGGTGACCGGCGAGGTAACCACGCCGATTGTGGATGGGGCAAAGAAGGCCGAATTTCTGGGACAGCTTGCCAAAGCGGAGCACCTGAGCATGGAACAGGTGATCGCCGTGGGCGATGGAGCCAACGACCTGCCGATGCTGCGCCTAGCCGGATTGGGCATTGCGTTCCGGGCCAAGCCCGTAGTACGGCAATCGGCGCGGCAGGCCATCTCGACAATGGGCCTGGACGGGATACTTTTCCTGCTGGGTGTGCGCGACCGCGAACTCATATCGTAGCCATTTTGAATCCGGTCATTTTTCCAATCGACTCATCATCCGCTTGGGCGCTGTCAGCGGAAAACGTCTCGCGTGTCAGATAATCCTTGACCCGTAGCTAACTACGGGTTCTAGAATAGCAAGTGGAGCCTGATGTGGAAACGTTGACTATCGGCAAGTTGGCCGAACGCGGCGGAGTGAATCTCGAAACAATCCGCTATTACGAGCGGGAAGGGCTGATGCTACCGCCACCCCGGAAGTCTTCAGGACACCGCGCCTATGCGCCGGGTGCCCTGCGGCGCCTACGCTTCATCAAGCGCGCCAAGGATCTTGGCTTCGCTTTGGGCGAGATCGGAGAGCTTCTCGCGCTGCGGCGCGATCCGGACCAGCCTTGCACCGGCGTGATCCGTCAAGTCGAAGTAAAGATCGGGGAAGTTGAACAGAAGATCGCTCACCTGCGCGCGATACGGCGCGCCCTGATTCGCCTAAAGACTTCTTGTGAAGGCGATTGCCACGTTAGTGAGTGTCCGATTCTTGAGAACCTCGATTCTGAGGTCGATTGACTCCAAGCAGGCTACTTCCGGGAATACTGGCTTGTGCCATTCTCGTGCGCACTCCTGGCTGGCTGCTTGCACAGGAACCGCGCGCCACGGTGCGAATCGAAGCGCGAAGCCCAGCGGGACCGGTCGAAGGGGCGCGAGTGACCATTAACGGAATCGCGATGAACACCGGGCGCGACGGAATCGCCGTGGGATCAATCCTTCCAGGCGTCGTTGAGGTAACCGTCCAAAAGGAGGGTTTCCTGCCCGGAAAGACTTCCCTCAATGTAGACGAAGCCAGAGTATGGGCTCTTGTCCTGGAACTTCAGCCGCGGGAGAAACTGGAGCAGCAGGTTACAGTTTACGCCTCGCGGACGGACCAACGCCTGGAAGACACGCCGCTTAGAGTGGAGGTACTGCAAGCGGAAGAGATCGAAGAGAAGACCATGATGACTCCCGGCGACATCGTGATGATGCTGAACGAAACCGGAGGCGTACGCGTGCAGACGACATCGCCGGCGCTCGGCGCCGCCAGCTTGCGGATACAAGGTATGCAGGGCCGCTACACGCGATTTCTGGGAGATGGCCTTCCGCTGTTCGGCCAGCAAGGCGGTGGGTTGAGTCTGCTACAGATCCCACCCATGGATCTAGGCCAGGTGGAATTGATTAAGGGAGTCTCTTCCGCACTGTACGGCGCCGGCGCAATGGGTGGCGTGGTGAACCTGATCTCCCGGCGTCCGCAAACGGAACCCATTTACGATTTTCTATTCAATCGTTCCACGCTTGGCGCTACCGACGGAACGCTATTTCTGGCTTCGCAGTTATCCCGCCGGTGGGGCGTTTCGCTTCTAGGAGCCGGGGACCTGCAGGAACTCAGAGACCTCGATAAGGATGGCTGGGCCGATCTTGCGCAGTACCAACGGGGAGTAGTCCGGCCACGATTGTTCTGGAACGGCGGCGAAGGCCGCAGCGGCTTTCTCACCGGCGGAGTCACTTACGAAAATCGCGTGGGCGGCACTATTCCGGGTTCGGTTCTGGCGGCCACGGGCGCCCCTTATTCGGAGACGATTGATACGCGGCGGTACGATGCCGGCGGCAGTGTGCAGTTTCTGGTCCGGAACCGGTATGTCCTCACCGCAAGAGCCTCCGCGTCCTCACAGAATCACACGCACCAATTTGGAGAGATTCAGGAGCGCGACCGGCATGAGACATTGTTTGCCGAAGTGACCGCGCGGGGCGCAACCGGCCGCAACACATGGGTTGCCGGCGCCGCGACAGAACAGGACAAATATGTTCCGCGTGATGTTAGCCGTTTTGCTTATGCATATACGACTCCCGGCATTTTCGTCCAGGACGACGTCACGCTGAAACCATGGTTGTCGCTTTCGGCTAGTGCGCGCGCCGACTTCAATAGCCGGTATGGAACTTTCTTCAGTCCGCGGTTGTCCGGGCTTCTTCGCTTCAAGGGCTGGACCAGCCGGCTGTCGGCGGGGCAAGGTTTCTTCGCGCCAACGCCGCTGACAGAGGAGACCGAGGCCGCTGGTTTGTTCCGGCTTGCCATCCCGAAGCCCCTGCTGGCGGAACGGGGACGCAGTGCTTCGTTCGACCTTTCCCGATCGCTTGGCCCCGTTTCCACCACGGTGACACTGTTCGGCTCAAGCGTCAGAAACCCCGTCTACGTGGAGCGGGCAACGCGGTACGAGCTGCGCAACCTCGCGGAACCCACTAAGAACGCGGGCATGGAACTTCTTACGACATTACGGAAGGCGCCCTTTTCAGCGACTGCGAGTTACACATACGTTCGATCCCGGGAGTTTGTTGCAGGCCAACGCGACGACGTTCCCTTGACGCCGCGCCATAGTTTTGGGCTAGTGGGCATGTGGGAAAAAGAATCCGTGGGCCGGGTGGGCGTGGAATGCTACTACACTGGCCTCCAACGGTTAGAGCAGAACCCTTATCGGAATGAGTCCAAGCCATATGTCATGGCCGGTTTCCTGGGTGAGCGCAAGGTTGGTTGCTTTCGGCTTTTCGTCAACGCGGAGAACCTCGGAAACGTTCGCCAGACTCGATGGGATCCGCTAGTGCGTCCGGCCCGCGCCGTTGATGGCCGGTGGACCGTTGACGCCTGGGCGCCTTTGGATGGCCGAGTCTTCAACGGTGGGATCCGGTTGCGGTTTTGATGGCCGCCTAGACTGCTTGACCCGCGCAATAACCCGACGCCCAAGCCCACTGGAAATTGAACCCGCCCAAATGTCCGGTGACGTCCACCACTTCGCCGATGAAAAAGAGCCCGGGCACTTTGCGCGATTCCATCGTCTTGGCCGATAGTTCGCCGGTATCCACACCGCCCGCAGTCACCTCAGCCTTCTCGTAGCCTTCGGTTCCACCGGGCTTAATCTCCCAGTGGTGTAAATTGCTTTCAAGTGACGCCAAGCCACGGTTGGTCCAATCCGGCGGTTCGTGAACATCCAGCCAGCGGTCCGCCAAGCGGGCGGGAAGCAGGGCGCGGAACACCGGCGTTGCACCTGTCCTGTTGCGCGTGGAATTCGACTGCAGCAACCCGGCGGTAGCCTGCCGGCCGGGCAGCAGATCGATCCCGATGGAATCCGGCTTCTTCCAGTACGATGAGATCTGCAGAATGGCCGGACCGCTCAAGCCGCGATGAGTGAACAGCATTTTCTCACGAAAGCTTTGCTTGCCGTGCCAGGCAATCACTTCCGTGGAAACTCCCGCCAGATTGGCGTAGCTTTTGGTGTCCGCGCTGTTGAAGGTCAGCGGAACCAACGCGGGCCTGCATTCCAGAACCTTGATACCGAACTGCCGGGCCAGTTCATACCCGAACCCCGTTGCGCCCATCTTCGGGATGGACAATCCGCCGGTGGCCACCACCACGGCCGGCGCGTGAAATTCATGATCGCCCGCTTCCACCGCGAAACCAGTGGTCTTCCTGGAAACCTGCCGCACGGGCGTGTTCACGAAAATACATACTCCCGCTTCACGGCACTCCTCTTCGAGCATTGCGGTGATGTCGCGCGCGGAGCGATCGCAAAAGAGCTGGCCCAGCGTCTTCTCGTGATAAGGAATGCGATGCTTCTCCACCAGCGCAATGAAATCCGCCGGGGTGTAACGGGCGAAGGCGGACTTGCAGAAGTGCGGATTGGCGGAAAGAAAATTCTCCGGGAGACATACCAGATTGGTGAAGTTGCAGCGGCCACCGCCGGAGATGAGGATCTTCTTGCCGGCCCGCTCGGCGTGTTCCAGCACCGCGACGCGGCGGCCGCGCTTCCCC